>JAJZQO010000097.1 GCA_021847575.1 Bacillota bacterium
TTTGCTCGACACTCCCATTGACTATTGCTGAACTGGCCTGTCCTGCGTTGTTTTGTGGGGGAAACTCATTCTCTCCGTGCCCGCAACCTCGCTCCCAGAGCGGGTTTCCCGACAGCGAAATTAGCTCAACGTGGCTCTCGCCGCCCATTGCTTGGTCGATACTGGGCGCAACCGAAGGCACCCGACGAATGGCCAAGTGCATGCAGGGCCTTCCGAAGCGGCCACACCTCAGCACGTGTTGGCGCTGCGGCTCTAGCCGAAACTCCCCCTGAAGGGGGTTGACAGCATGAGCCGACGCAGGCGTCCGCGCCACAGCCCGGAAGACGCGAGCATGCGCGAAAAGTTCCCCTCCGCGAGTCTCATGTACGGTACGCTCGGATTCACCGACCCTGTAAACGCGGTCACCTCAGCGACCCCGCCCGAAGGTGTGCAGAATCCGCAGGGTGCACCTTACCGCGCCGTCAGCAGCCTGGATGCCGGCGCCGCCGGCGGCCTGTCGGGCGTGTCCCAAAGCGCCTATGACGGCACGCGACACGCCACCAACGCCGACGGCGCCTACAACGCCGTGACCAACGCGAACGGGCCGATCAACGAAGCGACGACCGCGTTCAACACGTACAACCCGGCCAGCGGCCGCGTCTCCGGCGTCTACAGCCGCACCGGCTACGGCGACGAGGGTGAGGACCGGCCGCCCAGCGACTGAGCTGATCGTTCCTGGCGTCTCGCCGCGGGCAGGATCGTGGGGCACGTCGCGTTTTGCGTCATTCTGCGGTCGACAACCCGGGTTCAGGGTCGATCCGCTCATTTGCGTTTTGAGGCCGTGATCCCGTGGAACGTGCCGGACCGTCGCAAAGGCGATGGTCCGCCTGTCTCGCATTTCCGGCAGGGCCACAAGTCCGCAGGTGTTCGATGCCCCAGCCGGGCCGAAACTCAAGGCGAAAGGAGGTTGATCAAGTGAGCCATCGCAAGCGAGCGAGACTGATTGAACGCGACCCGAACGCGAACGCCGTCTACACAGGGGCCACGCAGACCTTCCCCGGGCGCGGCTACACCCAGCCCTTCGGCGCCGTCTACGATCATCCGACACCTTCGAACGCTGCCGCAGGTACGCACTACCCCGGGAACACCGCGTACCGCGGCGCGTCCGAGACCTACAAGAGTGGCGCAGCCGGCGCGTACAACGCAATCCGCGACACCCAGAGCGTCTACGATCCAGCCTACGGCCGGGCTTACGACGCCACCCAGGCCAACAGCCTGTACAACGTCATCTCCAACCCGAACCGTCCGACAAACGGCCAGTTCGACGCAACCACGCACGGTGCCTACGGCACCAGCCGCAGTATCGACCTGCCCGATTACGAGCGGCCGCCTTACGGCCGGTACCGTTAGCACTGATCGTACCTTCCCTCAGGAGCGCCGCATCGCCGCGGCGCTCCTGCACCGTGGTGCGCAGAGGCACGCAAGCCGCACATCGCGCCCTCATGCCTGGCCGCAGAGAGTTTGCCCGCTCGGCAGGCATGGCTTGCCCCCGCATCGCCTGCGATGCGGGGGCGAGCTCGGACAACATGAAGGCGCGCGCGGGGATTCCCCACATACAAAAGCCGTGCTGCCCAGTTGACAGCACGCCCTCTTACGCGCGAACATATATGAGTTGGCAATCTGTGACTCAGCATCAGACAATTATCCACATACATTGTACTACGCAGCGCGCACCGTCGTCAACCCCCACCATCAAAAGGAGGGTATTGTCCTGAATCGGAGCGACTGGAACGAGGAGTCTGCCCGTCTCGAGACTGTCCTGTCGGAAGTGCGATCGCAGCTCGGGACTGCGCGCGAGGAGTTCGATCGCATCCGCGGGCGGCTGGTCCACGAGCGCAGGGAGTTCTGGGACGAGTTCCGGTTCGCGCCGGACGAGATCATGGAGACGGTCGCCGCAGTCCTGCAGCAGAACAAGATGCTCTCGGAAGGCGAGCGTCAATTTCGGCAGAGCGCCCAGGCTGTGCGGGATCTCAGCCGGCTCGAGCGGTCGCCCTACTTTGGCCGCGTCGACTTCCGCGAACAGGGCTCCCCAGCGGCCGAGGCGATGTACATCGGACCTGCCTCGCTCCGCACCAGGGATGACGACTTCCTCGTCTACGACTGGCGGGCGCCGATCGCGAGCCTCTACTACGACCATGGGCCAGGTCCCGCGAGCTACCTGTCCCCGATCGGCGAGGTACAGGGCGAGATGCTGCTGAAGCGCCAGTTCGTCATCGCCGAAGGGCAGCTGAGGCTCGTGTTCGACACCGGCGTCACCATCGGCGACGAACTGCTGATGCAGGCACTGAGCGAACGCGCGGACACGCAGATGCACGCCATCGTCGCCACCATCCAGCGCGAGCAGAACCGCGTGATCCGCGACGAGGCGCACAGGGTTCTGATCGTCCTGGGCGCGGCCGGCAGCGGCAAGACGTCGGTCGCCCTGCAGCGCGTCGCCTACCTTCTCTACCGCCATCGCGACACCTTGAGGGCGGACCAGATGGTCCTGTTCTCCCCGAACGCCCTCTTCAGCAGCTACGTGGCCACCGTCCTGCCCGAACTCGGTGAGGAGCCGCTCCACCAGACCACCTTCCAGGACGACATCATGCGCCGGCTCGGCGGCACTTTTCGCGTCGAGGACGCCTACGACCAGCTTGAGGGTCTCCTCGCCCTGCGGGACCCGCAGGCGAGAGACGTCAGGCTCGCGACCGTCCGATACAAGACTTCCGCCGCATTCGGGCAGGTCCTCGCAGGCTACGCGGAAGGGCTGCGACAGGAGGGCATGACCTTCCTGCCAGTCCTCTTCCGCGGCAGGGAGATCGTTTCCGTCCCTGAACTTGAGGCCCGCTTCGCGGCGTACGGGCCGGGCGTGCGCGTCCCGATCCGCGTCGGGGACCTGCGCGACTGGCTCCAACGCAACCTCAAGAGGCTTGAACGCCAGGAATCCCAGGAGGACTGGGTGGTCGACGAGATGCAGCTCCTCGGCAGCGACGAGTTCCAAAGCGCCGACGCGCTGCTCGGGCGCCGGGGCGCCCCCGAAAGCGCGGATCAGGTCGAGGCCGTGCGCTCGCACCTTGGCGGGAAGATCGCTCGCGAGGGCCTCGAGCCCCTGAGGGCGTGGGTCGACCGGCTGCAGTTCGTGGACCTGCGGGCCCTCTACAGCCGTCTCTTCGAGGACGAGACGCTGATCGGCAAGCTGGCACCGGACGGCGTTCCGGAAGGTTGGCCCGAGATCCGGCGCGAGACACTCGCACGGCTTGGCGAAAGCTTGGTTCCGTACGAGGACGCGACCGCCATCCTCTACCTCGACACCCTCGTGCGCGGAGCACAGGCCAATCGCAACGTGCGCCACCTGATCGTCGACGAGGCGCAGGACTACGCGCCGCTGCAGCTCGATCTCCTCCGCCAGTTCTTCCCCGCGGCCAATGTGACCCTGCTCGGCGACCTGCACCAGACGGTGTCGCCTGTGCCCTCCGCGCTGGCGCAGCCCGAGGCCCTGGCGGCCCAATACGCTCCGGGCGCGGTGGAGGTCGTGGCCTTGCGCCAGAGCTATCGCTCGACCCGGGAGGTCGTCGAATTCACGAGCGGCCTGCTCCCCGCCGGAGCCGAGATCATCCCGTTCGACCGCCATGGCGAGAAGCCGGTACTGTTCGATGTCTCCTCCCGGGCCGACCTTTCCTCCCTGATCGCCGAGGACATCGCCCAGTTCAAGCGCGAGGGGCACCGCACGGTCGCGGTGATCTGCAAGACCGCCCGCGAGAGCAGCGAAGCCTTCGCGGCCCTCGCCCCGCTCGTCCCGCTGCAGCTCATCGAGAAGGATGCCTCCCATTTCAGCCCTGGCGCGCTCGTGCTTCCCGGCTACCTGGCCAAGGGGCTCGAGTTCGACGCGGTCATCATCTTCGACGCTTCCGAAGGCGCCTACCCCGGCATGGAGGAACGCGGCCTGCTGTACAGCGCCTGCACCCGGGCTATGCATGGGCTGCACCTCTACGCTCCCGGCAAACTGTCGCCAATCCTGTCTGCGGTCGACCCGGGGACATACACGCGGATTAGGCGCTGACCACCACACTGCCAGCGCCCGGAGAAGGAGCGCCTGCCCAGGGCGCTCCTTCCCATCTCCTGCCGACTCTTGGCCAGTGCCGCTTAGGGCCACCCAGCGTTCGCCTACCGGCGCCTGGGAGCTCAATCGATGCTTCTCCCGGATGAGCGCGTCGGCTCTACCTCGGGTTCGCCCGCGCGTACGCGAGGATCGCCGCATCGAGGGCCGTAGCCTCCTTCGCGTGGAACCGCTGTGGTGGGGTGTTTGACATCGGCGCCGTCCGGCTTGTCTCGGCCACCGTCGCAGCGCGTGCGGGGAGCCCGGTTGGGTGCTGCTGCCGGAAGCCCGGCTCGACACCGAACCGACATGGCGTTATGACGGCCGTTTCCTGCCCGCGAAGGCACAAAGAGATCCGCCCTTGGGCCGGACGGGCTCCACGATACTACTCTGCTTGCAAGTCCCCCATGGGCTCCTCTCCAGTGCACTCCCCCACCGTGCCGCGGAGCACGATCGGCCCCGTGGGCCCCGCGTGGTCCCCCGCCTGCACGTAGATCCGCGAGGTCGGCGGGAAGGGCAAGGATATGTCCGTGCCGGTGTGCACGCCCTGCCACATCGCAAAGCCCTGCTCCACCAGTGCCATCTGGCGTACGATCTCCTGCTCGATCGTGTACCAGTACCGGTCGTAGTTCGGGCCGAAGGTCGCGGGGTTTGGCAGGTTGATACCCGTGACGATGATCGTCGCCCCGTGGCCGGGTCCCTGGCGCAGCCAGAGCGAACCACCGGGAATGAACTGAGGCTTGAGGGCCGTCGCGCAGTCGATGTAGTCGGGCGCAAGGGGCTCCGGGGCGGGCTCAGCCTGCGGTGCCGGCCAGGCGATCCCGAGCGGTCCCGGTGCGGCAAGCGGGTTGTGCTGGCCGATCTTGAAGAACGTCGCCGGACCCACGACACCGTCCGTCGCGATGCCGCTGGCGGACTGGAAGGCGATGACGGCCGCGCGCGTGACCGCGTCGTAGTAGCCGTGCACACGCCCGCTGTAGTAGCCGAGACGCTGCAGGATGGTCTGCAGGAAGACGACGTCGAAGCCGTTGCGACCGGTCTGGATCGCGCGCCCGCCCGCGAACGTGTAGAGCCAGTTCGCGTCGAACGTCCCGTTACCCGCCGTGGCATTCTCCGGGAAGCCGGTGTCGCCATTATTGGCGGCGTCGTGCTTGAAGGCGAGCACCGCCTGAGATGTCGCCGCGTCGAAGTTCCCATCGGCCGGATGGCCGATCAGGGACGCGTAGCGGAAGCAGTTGAGGCGGTTCTGCAGGATCGTCACGTCGCCGCCGCTCGCCCCTAGGCTGAGCTGGCGGCTACCGTAGACGGGACCGCCGTAGGTGGTGTTGGGCCCGACGCCCTGGCCGTAGAGGAAGTACGTGCCGGGGCCGGCGACGCCGTCGGCCGGGAGGCCGAAGTAGGACTGGATGTTGCGTAGCGCTCCCTGGGTCTGCGGGCCGAAGATGCCGTCCACGCTGATCGGACCGCCCATTGGGCCCTCGGGCGGGTTCATCGCCATCAGCATGAGGTTGTAGATCGCCTGCGCGATGGCCACGTCGGTGCCGCGCAGGTTTGGCGTTTGCAGCGAGAGCGTGCGGCTGCCGAGCGGAATGTACGGCGGGAAGGTATCCTCGAAGCGTGCCATGGGAGTTCCTCCTCGAAAGCGGCCTCCCATAGCCTATTCCTAAGACGACATGGATGCCTTGCCGAAGAAAGCGCCCGCACCCCCGCCGCGCGGCGATCCAGCCTGTCCCAAGCGCACCTGCTGCGAAAACGGGGGCCGCGGGTCACGGTGTTCAGATCAGATCCGGCGTCGGGCCCAGCCGACGCGCGGCAGGTGGACGGACAAGCTGACGGTCTCTTGGCCGTACACCGAACCAAGGCCCGCTCGCCGCAACGAGGCAACGCAAAGAAGCCGAGGGCATGCTGCACAGAGGGCTATGGAGCATCGTCGCGGTCGCACTCACCTGCATGGCATCGGTGGCGATGGGTTTCCCGCCGGACGTTGGCGCCGCGGGCGGCGTCAGCGCGCGCGTCGCGGCCCAGCAGCGGGAACTCGGTTTCCTGGTGCACGAACTCGAGCTCCACCCCGCGCTGCACGACACAGCGAGGAGCAGAGAATTCGAGGCTTTCGCAACGGCGCAGCTTGCCGCCGCCGCACAGCCCTTGCCCGACTGGCGGATCGTCGCCATCGCAGCGCGTCTGGCCGCGTGGGTCCGGGACCCGCACACGATCGTGTACGGTTTCGCCGCCCGGTACCCGGGCGGACGTGCCCTGCCGGTCGCCTTCGCGTGGGCTTCGGACGGGCTTGTCACCCTGCGGGTCCCGGGCAGCCCCGCAGCCGTTCAGACAGGAGACCGGGTCCTGGCGATCTCGGGAGTGCCAGTCGCGGTCGTGCAGCAGCGCCTCACGGACCTCCTGGCCGGCGACGCCATCCTGCTGCGCAGCCTCGGTGCCGACTGCCTGCCGGCAGACTCCACTCTGCACGCGCTCGGTTTGGTGTCGCCCGGCGGGCAGGTGTCCCTTGATCTGCAGGGCAATGTGGGCAGCATGTTCACCGTCGAGCTGCCGCTGCAGCCGAACGACGGTGACCTCTACGAGGTCGAACATCGCGCCATGGAACGCTTCGACGCCAACTTCGACCTGCCGGAGGCGAGCCGGCAACACGGACACCGAGGCACCAACTGGGCATGGTTCGCGAACGGCAGGTACGGCTTCTTCCTCCTGACATCGTGCGTCTACGACGCGTCCTACAGCGCTGCAGTGACGGCCTTCTTCCGGCGGGTGGCGAAACTGCACAGCCCTGTCGTCGTCCTAGCGGGAGTTTAAGAGTTACGTAGTACCTGACCCCGGCGGAGGCTCGGACGCCGTTGGCGAGTGCCGCGAAGGCGCTTCCCGACGGCGTTTCGGCGCCTGTCTCAGGATGAATATGGCAG
>JAJZQO010000098.1 GCA_021847575.1 Bacillota bacterium
GAGCGGGTGGTCGGCGACGCCGTCAGCGACTGCCGCGACAAGGTCTTCCTGATCACGAAGATCTGGCCGAGCCACGCGGAGCCCAGGGCGATGCGCGATGCGCTGGAGCGGTCGCTGCGCCGGCTGCGCACCGACCATGTCGACGTCTGCCTTCTGCACTGGCCGACGAAGTCGGTGCCGCTCCGGCAGATCACGCATGGCCTAGGTGCCTTGCGGGCCGCAGGCCTTGCGCGGGATGTCGGTGTGAGCAATTTCCCTCTGGCGATGGCCGGGGATGCCTCGGACGCACTCGCCCGGCAGGAGGGTCGCGAGGGTAGGCCGGTCTTCTTCCACGAACTGCCCTACAGCCTCGAGGACCGGCGCGTCGAGCTGAGCCTGCTGGGACAGGTGCGCGAGCGGGGAGGAGTCCTGCTGGCCTACAGCCCGCTCGGCCACGGTCGCCTGCTGCGGCGGGAAGGGCCGGGCATGGCCGCGCTCAAGGACATCGCGGCCCGTCACGGCGTCACGGCGGCCCAGGTGGCGCTCGCCTTCCTGGCCGAGAGCGAGGGCGTCGTCGTGCTGGCCAAGGCCGCCTCCCCGGCACACGTACGCGAAAACGCAGCGAGCGGCGATTTGCGCCTTTCTTCGGACGACATGCGGCGCCTGCGCTCCGTTTTCCCCGCTCCTGCCCGCGACATCGGCTTCAGTTTGCCGCCGTACGGGGCTTTCTTCGCCATGGTGCTCGGCGGGATGCACCTGATGCAGCGGGTGCACGGGCGCCACCGGGAGTGATGCCCGCGCCTCTCAGGGTCGCCCAGGTATTCCCTCCGACCTGCCCCAGATTCTGATAGGAGTCCTTTCCCTGGCGTGGAATCGCCCTCTCCATGAGGGGGGAAGCCGCTGATGTGTTCAGGTACGAGATGGCTTCGCACGGTTCTCGTCGCAGGCTCCTGCGCCGCCTTGATCGTGGCCATGGGCCAGCCTGCCCTGGCCGGCACGAGCGCTGGCCAGGGCCACGCCCCGGCCTGGACGGCCACCCCGCCGTTCCGTGTCAGGGGCAGCGCCACGTCCACCTACCAGAGCGGCTACGCGCCGGCGCAGATCAAGGGCGCCTATGGCCTCGGCCAGCTTTCCCAGACAGGCCTGGGCGAGACGATCGCCATCGTGGATGCGTATGGCAGCCCGAGCATTCAGAAGGATACCGCCGTCTTCGACAGCCAGTTCGGGCTCGGGGCTCCGAACCTCACGATCGCGTATCCCAGCGGCGCACCCAAGAAGACGGACGCAGGCTGGGCGCTCGAGACCTCCCTCGATGTCGAGTGGGCCCATGCGCTGGCGCCAGGAGCCAACATCATGCTGGTGGTCGCGAAGTCCGCGAGCACGAACGACCTGCTCGCCGCCGAGGACTACGCGACAAGCCACGGCGCGCAGGTGGTCTCGAACAGCTGGGGCGGCTCCGAGTTCTCCTCCGAAGCCAGCTACGACGCGCACTTCCGCCACGCGGGCGTCGTCTATCTGGCGTCGGCGGGCGACAGCGGCGGAGCGATCGAATGGCCGGCGGCCTCCCCCTACGTCATGGGCGTCGGCGGCACGTCGCTGACCGTGACCGGCGCGAACGGCTACGGCGGCGAGAGCGCCTGGTCAAGTTCCGGCGGCGGACTGAGCCAATATGAAGGAGCGCCGGCCTACCAGAGCAGCTGGAGCTCCGTCGTCGGCTCGCAGCGCGGCATCCCCGACGTCGCCTGGGACGCCGATCCGAGCACGGGAGTCGCCGTCTACGACAGCACGCGCTACCAGGGACAAAAGGGCTGGTACGAGGTTGGCGGCACGAGCGTAGGCTCGCCGAGCTGGGCCGCTCTGGTCGCGCTGGTCGACCAGGGCCGCGCCACACCCCTCTCGACCGCGACCTCGACGGGCAACATCCTGCAGGACATCTACAGCCTGGCCGGCAGCACGGGCAGCCAAGGCTACGCGACCGACTACCACGACATTACGAGCGGCAGCAACGGCAACCCCGCTCTGCCGGGCTACGACCTCGTCACAGGCATCGGCTCGCCGCAGGGGCAGAACCTGATTCCGGCTCTGACGTCGGACAACAACTGAAGCGGGAGAGGGACGGGTCCCGCCGCGCCGCGGCCGGGCCCGTCCCTCCCTCTGCCCGCCAGGACCCGCATCGCGAGGCGGCGACACCGCTGTGCGTCCGCCCTCAGAGCGGCCGTGTGTCCTGCGCGAATTCCCTCAAGACGCTGAGGGGCACAGCGCGGCCCATGAACCAGATCAGGATCGGCGCCGTGTGCATCTTGCCAAGCCCCTGCCAGGTCGTCCTGCCGGCCAGCATCCAGACGACACGGCTCGCGTAGCCGCCAAAGTCGGCCCTGCCTTCACCCACCTTGGTCTCACCCAGGGTCGCGGTGCGCACGTCCGTGAGCGATCCCATGTGCAGGGCCTGCGCGACGGGCTCGCCGCCGGTGTCGGGCTGCTCCCAGACCCACACCATGCCGGCCCGCACCGTGCCCTTCGGCACGTGGAGCCTAAGGTGCGGATCGACGCAAGAAAGCTGCACCTGCCAGAAGCCCATCGGGTTCGGCGGAGGCTGGGAGCCCGCCTGCGTGGCCTTCTTCGGGTTGGCTGGCGCGTAGAAGCCGCTGCACGCGTAGCCCCGCACCTTGGGAACAAGCAGGCCGAGCGCGGCAGGCAGTCTGGTTATGCGCCCGTGGCTGAGCAGGTTGTAGAGCGGGAAGCCGACGGGGGCCTGCTTCGGTCGGACCGGTGCCGCGCCGCATCCCGCAAGGGCGATGGCGAGCAGGAAGACGCCGAGCCAGGAGGATCGCCGCAAGACTCGTCACCTCTCTGCCAGCATATGCCACGGGTCCGGGCATTGTGTAGGGGCCTCGCTTGACCCGCCTTATGCGCCACAAAAGCGCATGAGACGCTTCGCGAAGCCCAGAAGTCACCAGCCAGTTCCTTCCTATCCTTATTGCGTTCTTCCTGTTCCTCCGGTACATTGGCATCGGTGCATCAGAATTCTTATCGTTCTCTTGGGTAATGTCGCCACTTATAGCGATGATTCCTGCGGAATCCGCTGCCACCTGTTGTCGGCTAGGCCGATGCAATAAGGTCAAAATCGCGCCGCCCCGGGGCGCCGGCGGGAGGTACCTCGCAAATTGCGCCGTGCCATGAAAGCCTGCTTCGCCGTCGTCCTGCTGCTTTCAAGCCTTTGGGGAGTCGCTTTCGCGCGTCCCGGCGTGAGCCATGCCGCCACCTCGGCCGTCAACGTCACGCGCGAACAGTTCACGGTGGCTCTCGCGCAGCAACTCCATTTGCCAGCCGCAACGTCGGCCAAGCAGGTCTTCTCCGACCTTCCTCCGTCGGATCCCGCATTTGGCCTGATCATGGCCGCCTATGAGGCCGGCTGGATATCGGGCTATCAGAATGGCACCTTCCAGCCGGGGGCTTTCCTGACGCGCGAGCAAGTGGCGAAGTCCGAGGTGCTGGCGCTTGGGCTCGGCGCCCAGGCCGCCGCCCTCGCAGGCAAGAAGCCGACCTACGCGGATGCCGGGTGGATCGGCAAGTGGGCCTGGGGCTACGTCAACGAGGCACAGGCGATCGACATCCTGCACGGCTTCAGCACGGACGACTTCGGTCCTGCGAGCACGTTCACCCAGGCGGAGATCGTACACGCGCGCTCGCAGCTCGCAGCCTACCTCACGACGACGGCCGTCAAGCCGTTTCCCGCCACCCCCACCGCGACGCCAGGCAGCGCTGCGGGGACGAGCGCGATCCAGGTGACGCCGCTCTCGGCCGCGGACGCGATCGCCGTGCAGGTCTCGGCGGCACCGCTCTCGCTGCCCGAGTGGGATGCGAGCCCGCCGGGCATGGCCGTCGCGTACAGCCCCGGCCAAAACCTGCCGGTCAAGCCGGACGCCTATGTCGGCGTCTACGAGGTGGCGCAGGGCCACGTCGTCGCCTTCTCGCAGCTGCAGGTGGCGAGCAGCGACATCGCCGAGCCCCCCGCGGGCCTCTCGCTCAAGGGACCTTCGCAAGGGGCCGCCACGGCCGCCGCCAACATCGGTCCCTACACACTGCAGCTCGTCGACAAGGACGGCAATCCCGCGCCTGCGCCTGCGGGCGGCGAGACCATCGCGCTGGGATCGAACTCCGTGGGCACCTTCGCGTTCGCCCTGACCTCATCCGGCGCCGCGGTCTCGACCGTCACCGTGCCTGCGGGGCAGTCCCAGGCCACCTTCTACTACGGCGACACGCAGGTCGGGTTGCCCGTCCTGCTCGCCTCCAGCACCAGCCTCGGCAGCGCAACGACAGACGTTCAGATCAGCGCCGGAGCGCCAGCCAAGCTCGCACTGACAGGTCCCGCTACCGGCTCGGCCGGCGGCTCTGCGGATATCGGTCCATTCACCCTGGCCCTGACGGACGCCTACGGCAATCCCACACCTGCTCCCGCAGGCGGCGTCACGGCCGATCTCTCCTCGAACGCCAGTGGTGCGAGCGAGTTCTCGCTCACGTCTGGCGGCGCGCCGCTGAGCAGTGTGACGATCCCACAGGGCCAGACCGTCGCAAGCTTCTACTACGGCAACGCGTTGGGCGGCAGCCTCGCCCTGACAGCCCTGAGCCAGGGCCTCGAGAGCGCGACCCTCAGCCTGCTGGTCGGCACCAGCGCGACAGAGCTCACCGTGACCGGCCCGCAGGCGGACGACCCGTCGTCCACGGCGACGGACGGCCCGTTCACCGTCACGCTCGCCGGCACCGGCGGACAGCCGATCGCGGCGCCCACGGGCGGGGTCGCCATCTCCCTCTCGTCGAGTTCGACCGGCAGCTACGAATTCAGCCAAACCTCAGGCGGGCCCGCAGTGACGGGCATCGCCATCCCCACCGGCAGCTCGAGCGCCACCTTCTACTACGGCGACACGGCCGGCGGCACGCCGATCCTGACAGCTTCAAGCGCCGGGCTGCAAAGCGGCACGATCGCCCTCGAAATCATCTCGGCGACAGCGACGGGACTGACCATCAAGGGCCCCGCGACCGGCTACGCGGCCTCGTCCGCGGTGAACGGCCCTTATACGGTCGTGCTCGCCGACGCGAGCGGACAGCCGGTGCCGGCTCCCGCGGGCGGCATCGCCGTCAGCCTGGCCTCCAACTCGAGCGGCGTGCACGAGTTCGCCCAGAGCGCCGGGGGACAGCCTGTGACGACGGTCGTCATCCCCGCCGGCAGCTCGAGTGCCACCTTCTACTACGGCGACAGCCAGCCCGGCGTCGTGGCGCTGGTGGCGAGCGGGGGCTCGTTCACGCCCGCAAGCGCCCAGCTCGAAATCGCGGGGACGGTGAACCTGACAGGGACCGGCCTAGACTCGCCCACGTCCCCCGCCACCGCGGCGCAGGTGCAAGCCTGGGTCGCACAGGGCATGCGCAACCTCTTCCTCAACACGTTCGTCCCGGGCTTCGCCCAGCAGTACGCCACGGCGCTCCCCAGCATGAACGTCGTGCTGTTCCAGGGCTACTGGACTTCCGCCTTCACGGGCGAGACCGGGGCGCAGCGGGCCCAGGAGGCGATCAGGATGGCGAAGTCGGTAGGCTACCCGCGGGGGGCCTACATCTTCGTCGACGTGGAGAGTACAGGCACCGCGACGGCGCAGCAGATGGTCACCTGGATCAACTCGTGGGCCCAGGCCGTGCAGAGCGCAGGCTACGGCGCGGGAGTCTACTTCGGAGTGCCGCAGCCCGTGACCGCCGCGCAGACGGCGTCGCTCCTCACAGACCGGTTCTGGAAGTCGTTCTCCGGCACCAGCATCACACCCGCGCCGCGCGGCGTCTGCGTCGTCCAGACCGGCACCAACAGCTACATGGATACCGACATGTTCCAAACGGACAATCTTGGGGAGTATTGCATCGGTGCCGGACTCTAGCAGCGTATGGGCGACCGGTCACTCGCGCCTCGGGAGGCATGACGGATGAAGGCTCCAAAGGCCGTGCGGCAGGTGGCGGGTCTCCTGCTCATCGCGTTTCTCGTCCAGGGTTGCGGCAGCCCGCCCGCCAAGAAGGCGGGCGGGCACCCCGCTCAGCCAAAGCACAAGGTGAAGGCCAAGGCGAAGGTGGGCAGCACCACGGCGGCGTTCACGGGAAGCCTGCCCCCTCTCGACGCCGTACAGTTCCTCTCACAGCAGGTGGGTTTCGTCGCGGGTCAGGGCATCGTCCTCGAGACGACCGACGGCGGCAAGACGTGGCTGCGGGTCTACGACGGCCAGGCCCAGATCACCGCCCTTGACATCGTCGACCAGTCGCAGGGCTACGCCGTGACAGCCACGGGGCAACTCCTCTCCTGGTCTCAGGGCAGCTGGCAGCCGTTATCCGGGCTGCCCGGCGCCGTGGCTGCCGTCGCCCCACAGGGCCAGGCGCCGCAGGAGCTTCTCACGACGCAAGGCGCCCTCTACCGGCAGTCCGGATCAGGCTGGCAGCTCGACAGCGTCAAGGATGTCGTTGCGATGGCCTTCCCTGGGCAGGGAACGGGCTATGCGGTCAGCGAGAGTTCGGGCGCGGCACCTCAGGTCTTTGCAAGTGCGGATGGCGGCGCCACCTGGCAGAAGTCGTTCTCGCCCGCCGTGAGCCCGCCGCGGAACTGGAGCGCTGCCCTCGAGGCTTCAGGCGGTTCAGCCTGGCTGCTGCTCACCTCGAACACCGGACAGTCGGAGCACCAGCCTTACGTCGCCTACAGCACGGGAGACTCGGGGCAGCACTGGCAGGAAGCCCTCGCCGGGCCCCTCTTCGCCAGCCAGGGCATGTACCCGCAGGCCCCTTCCAGCCTCTACGGCCTGCAGGCGGGTCCTATCGCCGTGACCGGCCAGACGGCCTATTTCGTGTCCTGGCGTCCCGACAGCCCTCAGAACGTCACTGCCCTCACGTCGACAAGCGATGGCGGCCAGACCTTCAGCCAGCAGCCACTGCTGCAAGT
>JAJZQO010000099.1 GCA_021847575.1 Bacillota bacterium
GTGCAGCGCTTGCAGGGTACCGAGCACCAGCAGCGTACTTGAAGTTCGTGGCAGCCTGTCACGAGTCAGGAGGCGTCCCATGCCCGAGACGCAAGAGATCGGTCGACGCATCGTAGACGAGGTCGAAAAAGTCATCGTGGGCAAGCGCGCTGTTATCGAGCGCGTCCTGACGGGTCTCATCGCCGCCGGGCACGTCCTGCTCGAGGACGTGCCCGGCGTCGGCAAGACCATGCTCGTCCGCGCGCTCTCCCGTGCGCTCTCGCTCGAGAACCAGCGGCTGCAATGCACGCCGGACCTGATGCCACAGGACATCACTGGTCTCAACGTCTACAACCGGCGCGACGAGCGCTTCGACTTCCGCGCGGGACCCGTCTTCACAAACCTCCTGCTCGCGGACGAGCTCAACCGCGCCACACCGCGCACCCAGTCCGCTCTGCTCGAGTCGATGCAGGAAGGCCAGGCCACCGTGGACGGCAGCACGATGTCCCTGCCAAAGCCGTTCTTCGTGCTCGCCACCGAAAACCCGATCGAGCAGGAAGGCACCTTCCCTTTGCCCGAGGCCGAATTGGACCGCTTCCTGATGCGCATCGCGATCGGCTATCCCGACGAGGAATCCGAGCGCGAGCTGGTGCGACGCGGCGTCGGGCAGGACATTCTGCCGGCGGTGCAGCCCGTCACGGACGCCGCAGGAATCCTCGCCATGCAGCGCGCCGTGCAGGACATCGAGGTCTCGCAGCCGGTGCTCGAGTACATCGTCTCGCTCACGCGCGCCCTGCGCACGCGGCCCGGCATCGCCCTGGGACCCAGCCCGCGCGCTACCTTGGCCCTCACCTCGGCGTGCCGCGCACAGGCCCTGCTCGAGGGCAGGACGTTCGTCGTGCCCGACGATGTCCAAGGGCTCGCCGAACCCGTGCTCGCCCACCGCCTGGTGCTGGACGCGAGCGCGGAGCTTGGCGGCACGACGCGCAGCGAGGTGATCGCCCTGACGCTTGAGCAATTGCCTGTGCCGTTTGAAGGCCAGCCGCGGTGATCGGCCGGCTCGCCGGGAGAGAGCACCGCCAGGGAGTGCTTGGCACATCGCGCTCGTGGGACCGCCCCGGGCTGGACGTGCTGGGTGCCGCAGCGTTCCTGTACGCGCTCTGGCGCGGCGACTGGCTACTGGTCGCGCTCCTCTCCGTCTTTTTCGCCAGTTCGCGCATCGCGCGCTACTACAGCACGCGCGCTTCGCGTTCGCTCAAGCTCACCTTGGCCGTCCTGCCTCGGCGGGTGTTCCCAGGGAAGCCGGTCGAGGTCAGGGTGCGCATCGCGAACCGCAGCCGGTTGCCGCTGCCCTGGCTCAGGCTGGAGCTGCACCTGCCGCGCCGCGTCGAGGTGCAGGGCCTCACACTGCAGAAGTCGCCGCTCGACGCGGTGCTCCAGCTGCCGTTCAGCCTGGGGCCGCACGAACAGGTTGAGCGGCGCCTCGCGCTGCAGATGCCGCATCGGGGACTGATGCGCGTCGCCCAGGCTGCCGTGCATCTGACGGACCCCTTGGGGATCGAGGATTCCCACAGCGCGCTCGAGGGCGAAACGACCTTCCTCTGCTACCCGCGCCTGCACGACATCCACGCCGAAGTCCGCGAGGCGATGCCGCTCGGCGAGCGCCGCGGCCGCTCGTTTCTCGACGAGCAGAGCCGCTACCTCGGACCAAGGCCCTACCAGCCCACGGACCCGCTGCGCCGCATCGACTGGCGCCAGAGCGCGCGGCGCGGCGACCTCTTCGTGCGCACCTACGAGACGGTGGCGACAGCCCAGACCGCCATCTTTCTGGACCCCACCACATCCCGCAACGCGTGGGACGGCATCGACACGGAGGTCCTCGAACGCACCGTCGAGCTCACCGCCAGCCTCGCGCACCACCTGATCGAGCGTGGACAGGCCGTCGGGCTCTACGTCACCGGCATCTTCGGCGAGGCCGCGGGCAAACGCCCATTTTCGGTGCGCGAGCGGCCGCGCGGCGGCCCGCATCAGCTTGGTCGCATCCTGGAGGCCCTGGCGCAGCTGAGACCACCCGGCCTCTTCCGCAACCTGCCGCTTATCTTGCTGGAGGAACTGCCGACGCTCGACTACCAAGTGCAGATCGTCGCCGTCGCGCCGTACCTGACCCGGGAACTGCAGCTCGCGCTCTTGCGCGCCTCGCGCAACCACCGCACATTCTTCCTGCAGACGGGCCCCGCGGCCGAGGGCGACGCGGCACTGCCCCCGCGGGTGCGGCCG
The DNA here is from genome assembly GCA_021847575.1 of Bacillota bacterium. Taxonomy (GTDB): domain Bacteria; phylum Bacillota; class Sulfobacillia; order JAJZYS01; family JAJYTV01; genus JAJZQO01. Next base: position 2,257 of record JAJZQO010000099.1, read on the forward strand.
CTCCTGGTGGCGCTGTGAAGGCCTGGATAAATCGCCCTGCGCAACTCAGCCTGCATCTCATGGCCTTCGGCTGGTCCGCCGCCATGCTCGCGACGTTCTCCGCCGTGATTCGGCTCCCACTGCCCTTCTGGCTGCTCCTGCCCGCCTATCTGCTGCCGGGCCTGCTGCGGCGGCGCAGCGCGGCCCTCGCGGTGGCGGCCGCCCTGCTCGTCGCCGCGGCCGCTGCCCTCTACGTGCCGCTGAACGATCTCTTCTTCGCCGCCCTGGTCCTGCTTGCCGAGAGCGCAAGGGCGTTGACGCTCACGCCCCACCCCAGTGTCACCTTCCTGCGCGTGGAGCAGAGGCGCGGCCTGGCGCTCCTGCTGCTCGCGGTCCTGGTGCGCGCAATGCTCGGCCGACCCGACATCATGGTGCTTGCCCTGTTCGCCCTGATCTATCTGCTCGGCGCCCTCGGCATCCCTGTGGCCCTGAGCCGCGAGGCGGGAGATCGTGCGGCCGAAAGAGCCCGCCCGGGTTTGCGGGTGGCCCTGCTCGTCAGCGGTGTGTCTGCCGCGATCGCCCTCGTCATCGGCGCGCTTCACTATGCCGCCATGCATCGCGCCTTCGCGTTTCTCGAACCTCTCTTCACACAGATCTTCAAGCTGGTCGCCTACGTGATCGGCTACGTCCTCGCGTTCCTTCTGGGTCTGGTCGCCGGCCAGGGCCACTACCGACGCATCCAGCCTTTTAAACGTCCGAAGTCCGGGGGGCGCCATCCAGTCCAGCCACTGTTCCATGGGGCGCACCACCCGAGCCTCTGGCTCGCAGCCATCATCCTGGGTGCCGTGGTGCTGCTGCTCGCCTACCTGCTCTACCGCCACCAGGCAGCGCGGGAAGTGCCGGAAGGTCCCGATCCGAACGCGCTGAAGGCCGGGGAGGACCTCGCCTACCAACGACTTCGACCGGGACGCGGCAGGCCGGACTTCGGCACGGGGGCGCGGCGGCTCGTGCGGCGGGCGGTCGGCTTGCACGTTCGAGGCGAGGATCTGCCGCCAAACACGACCGCCCGCGCCTATGCGCGGCAGGAAGGCTGGGAGGCGGAGTGGCTGCAGACGTACGAGCACGCCCGCTACGGCTTCGTCGAGCCGTTTCCGGAGGATAAGGCAAGGGCCTTCGTGGCGGCATTCCTACGTCGCTTCCGCAGGCGTGCGACGCGGCGCAGGGATGGGGCGGACCGCCCGTGATGGCCCCGCCTTCGCTGTGGTTCGAGCGCACCGGGCGGTGTCAGAGCTCCGCCTTGATTGCCGAGACCAGGAGAGCCCTGGCCGGCACGACGGAACGATCTGCAGCCAACCAGCCTCTGCTGCGAGGCGCTGCTGATCGGGTCGCAGCCTGCACATTGCGCAAAGGGGCGGCTCCGCGTGGAGCCGCCTTCAGTCCGAACCTAGGCGAGTGACCTGGCCGCCTCCGTCACGGCCTCGGCGTGCCCGTCCACCTTGACGTCGTACCAGACCTGGCGCACGGTTCCCGCACGGTCGACCAGGTAGGTCGTGCGCTGGGCACGGCCGCTGTCGGCGAGGATGCCGAGGTTCTGGGCCGCCTTGCCGTCCTGGTCCGAAAGGATCGGAAAATGGACGCCCAGTTCGGCCTGGAAGCGCTGGTTCACCTCGGCGTCGTCGGTGCTGCAGCCGAACACGCCAACGTGGGATGCCGTCAATCGTTCGAGCGACCGCTCGAAATCCTGTGCCTCGCGCGTTCAGCCGCCGGTGAACGCCTTCGGGAAGAAGTAGAGCACAAACGGCCCTCGGCCGATCTGGTCGTTCACGGGTGCGAGGCCCGGCAGCTCGGGAAACCTGTCACCCGCCTCAAGCCTGGCCAACAGCGACATCCCCCTTCGCACGGTGCGCTGGGCGGACCGGATCCGCCCACGGCCGGACGCAGCCGACCGATAGCTTGTCTTTCCGCGCAGTCCCGCATGCTCCTGCTACGCCTGAACCCTGGCCGCCAATTGACGCAACGCGACCGTCGTCGGCGCCAGGGGGTAGGCCTCCGCCAGCAGCTTGTGCTGCGCCGCCAGGGCATGGACCCGCGGGTCCTCCTGCAGCACGCCCCAGAGGGGCAGCTCCCTGCCGGTCAGTCGCCGGACCTGCTGCGCGAAATCGAGCAGCCGATCCGAAGCGTCCCGGTAGCTGTGCACGCGGTTGACTACGAGCGCGCCGGAGCGCAGGCGACCCGTGTCTCCGAACGCCTCGAGCAGGTTCAGCGTGTCGGCCATGCCCGCAGGTTCGTCCACCGTGACGAAGAGCACGCGGTCCACGCCTTGCCACAGCGCTGTCACGTCCTGGCCGACGCCCGCGCGCGAGTCCAGTACGACAAAGTCGTGGCTCGGGCGGAGCTCCTGCACCACAGTCAGGAGATGACCAAGCTTCCAGACCGACGGGTCACCCCAGCGGGCGCCCATCGCGCCGGGCAGCACGGCAAGGTTCGGCCGCACCCCCTGCTGGAGCGCTGCCATGCTCTCCACCTTGCGATCGAGCACATGGCCGAGGTGCGGTTCGCGCGGCAGCCCCAAGTTGACCGCGATGTCGGCCGTGCCGAGGTCCGCGTCGACGAGGGAGACGCGCCAGCCCTGCTGCGCCAGGAGAACGGAGAGACCGAGCGAAACGAACGTTTTGCCCGACCCGCCCTTGCCTCCCGTGACAAGGATGGCGCGGCCCTCCTTGGGTGTGTAGAGGACTTCCGACAGCAAGGTGTCGCGCAGCTCCACGGCGAAGCTCGGCACCGGTCGCAGGGTGCGCGCACGCACCGTCCCGGCGGCGGCCCTCAGACCGTCCTTGCGCAAGAGCTCCACCTCGGTGCCCGGCGGCACCCAGGGCAGCCCGGCGTCGCCGCGCGGTACCTGGACAAGCAGCGATCTGCCGCCTCCGGCCGAGACAGGGCAGGCGGTGTAGCCCGTGCCACGGTCCTTGATGCGCATCCGCACCTGCACGTGGCTCATGGGTTCGTAGGGCAACGGCCTGCCTCCCTTCGCTGCGGAGTTCCGGGACTCGCCTGCGGCGGCCCGCGTCAGGCGCGGGCGAAGAAGAAGGGCCGAACCTGCCTCAGGCCAAGCTCGAGAGGCCTGAGGATGGCTTCTGTGGCCCCGACCATCAGGAGACCGTGCGGCGCGAGGGAACGCGCCAGGTTGGACAGCACGTGGCTCTTGGCGTCCTCGGTGAAGTAGATCGCGACGTTGCGGAAGAGGATGATGTCCTGATCGACGGGATAGGGGTCCCGCAGGAGGTCATGGTGGCGGAATGTGATCTCTCGTCTCAGGTCGTCGCGGACCCGGAACTGCCCGTCCTCCGCAGCGAAATAGCGGCGGAGGCGCTCAGGGTCCACCTTCTTCAGCTCGTCCTCGCGATAGAGGCCCGCCTTCGCGCGGTCGAGGCTCTTCTGGTCGACGTCGGTCGCGAGGATCTGCGCTCCGCCCGCACCCCTCTCTTCGAGCAGCAGCATGGCGAGAGAGTATGCCTCGGCGCCGATCGAGCAGCCGGCGCTCCAGGCCTGCAAGGGCTTGCCCGACCGCGGCGGCAGGGCCGCCATCAGTTCCTTGAGATGGCCAAAGAAGTTTGGGTCGCGGAAAAACTCGGACACGTGGATCGTGAGGTAGGAGACGAGTTCGCCGCCGAGTGCCGGCTGCTGTCCGAGGGCCCTCGCGAGACCGCCGAGATCGCTGTAGCCGCGCTGGGTCGCGTAGGCCCGCAGCCTGCGCTCCATCTGCTCCCGCTTGTAGTGGCCCAGGTCCAGGCCAAGCACTTGGCGTACGGCCCCCTGCAGCGTGAGGTAGTCGTCAATGGGCACGGGAAGCCTCCTCGACGAGGCGGATGATTTCCTCGGCAACTTCGCCGAGATCAGCGATGCGATCGGCGGCTCCCGCCTCCACGACGGATTTCGGCATGCCGTAGATGAGCGCCGTCGCTTCCGACTCCGCGATCACGCGCCCCCCCGCCTGCCGCACCCTGAGGGCCCCATCCGTGCCGTCCCGGCCCATGCCGGTCAGGATGGCGGCGATCACCAAGCCCGGGTAGGTTGCGGCCGCCGTCCGCAGCGTGACATCCACGGCCGGGCGTACGCCATGCTCGCTCGGCGTTTCGGAAAGCTGCATCAGCCGACCGGCGATCACGAGATGGTGACCGGCTGGGGCCACGCGCACCGTCCCTGCCTGCAGTTCCTCGTTGTCCTGCGCCTCGCGCACGGCAAGGGGGCCCTGCGCATCGAGCCGCTCGGCGAGGGAGCGCGTGAAGCCCAGCGGCATGTGCTGCACGATGATCACCGGCACCGGCAAGTCCCTGGGCAGGCGGGGCACGACGGTGAAGAGAGCGCGGGGTCCTCCCGTGGACGCCCCGATAATCACAAGCGGCGTCCTGCCAAGCCGGCCGTGCTGCGCCAGCCTGGCGACAGGCGGAGGTGGCGCTTTGGCCTGCGGGGGCACGTGGGCCTCCGGGAGCGCATGCCCCCGCTCTGCGGCGATGCCGAGTGCCCGCCGGCCCCGCTCGCCGAGCTGCAGGATTTTCTCCGCCACGAGTGCGGCCTGACGCTGGGCGTCCTCCTGCGCGCCGGGCTTCGCTAC
>JAJZQO010000100.1 GCA_021847575.1 Bacillota bacterium
ACCGCCTCGCGCACGCCGCAGTCCGGCTCCGAGCGGTGGACGCAGTCGCCGAAGCGGCAGAGGCGCCCCTGGAACTCGGGATAGAGTTCTCTCAGGCGAAGTGGCGCGACGTCGGGCAGTTCGAGCGCGGAGAAGCCTGGCGTATCGGCGATGAACTTGCCAGCGGCCAATTCGTAGAGTGTCGCCGATCGCGTCGTGTGGCGGCCGCGCCGCAGGCGTGCGGAGATCTCGCCCACCTCCACGGCGATGCCGATCAGGGCCGTGAGAAGACTCGACTTGCCGACGCCGCTCGGGCCGGCCAGAACACTAAGGCCCTCGGGCAGTGCGGCCCGGATTCCAGCGACGCCCTCCCCTCGGCGGGCGGTCGCCTCCAGCACACGGTAGCCCGCGGCGCGGTAGGGCTGCGCAAAGTCGTCGAGCTCCTGCGGCGTGGCGAGGTCGGCCTTGTTGAGGACGATCACGCTTGGCAGTTCGATCGCCGCGGCCTGCAGCAGCAGGCGGTCGACATCCGCCTGCTTCACGGCCGGGTCCCGGAGGGTCGCCACGGCGAGCAGCAGATCAGCGTTGGCCACGGGCGGGCGGCCCAGTTCGTTGCGGCGCGGCCCGACGGCCGTGATGTGTTCGCCGGAGCATTCCACCTCGTCCCCAGCCAGCAGCCCACCCTCGCGCAGCACACCCTTCGGACGCAGGCTGAGGATCTCGTCGTCCCCGCTGCGCACCTGAGCCCGGTCACCCAGCACCCTCAGCACCACACCGCGCTTCACTGGACGGAGATGGCGCCTCCCTGCACCGGCAACGCCTGCGAGTAAACGAGTTGCGGCACCGTGCCGCTCGGCCCGGCGTACACCTCGATCCGCCCGTTGCCCTGCCAGCTCGCGACCAGCGGTATCGAACCGCTGAACGCGGGATCGCTGAACAGCATCGGCGTACCTGTCGCGTCGACGATCCAGACCTCGATGTCGGCCGTGCCCTGGCCGGTGTAGGTGAGCGTAATCTGCTCGGGGCCGCCCGGCGGACCCGAGCCGCCAGCGGGCGGCGGTCCCTGGCTGATCGTCAGCGCAACGATCATGTTGCTCGTGATCTGCGTGCCTGGCGCCACGGACTGGTCGAGGACGATGCCCGCCGACTCCGTCGAGTAGGCGTAGCTCACGCCGCCGGCGCCGAGACCGAGCGCTGTCATCTCGGGCTGCACCTGCGACTGGTACTGCTCGCCGACGAAGTCCGGCACGGCCTGCTGGTTCGTGCCCGGTCCCAGACTGATCCAAATGCGGACCTGGGATCCTGCCGTGAGCTGCGTGCCCGCGCCAGGTGACTGTCGCACGACCACGCCCTTCTGCTGCGCGTTCTTCTCGTGCAGCGTGATGACATGGAAGCCGAACGAATCGAGCGAAGCCTTGGCTGCCGCCTCGGTCATCCCCTGCACGCCCGGCACCGCCACCTTCTGCGGCCCGCTCGAGAGCCACAGGCTCACGACGCGGCCCTTCTTGACGGTGTCCTTCGGCGCGGGGCTCTGCAGCACGACGGTGCCGGCCTGCGCCTTGTTGTGCTCCTTGCCGACCACCGCCGGCACGAGGCCCTGTCCCTTGAGCCGCGCGACGGCCTTCGCTTTCGACATGCCCTCGACGTTTGCCACCCGCACCTGCGGCACCGTCATCCAATCGGTGAACGCTTTTGCGCCGCTGAAGCCGAGCAGCAGGATTACGGCGGCGACGACCGCCCAGACCCAGGTCCTGCGCCTGCGGCCCTTGGGCGTGCGCGCGTGGTTCTTCGCGTGCTGGGCCGTCGTCTCACCCTCCCCAGCCTCATCCGGTCCGAGCGGTTCGCCGATCTCCTCGAGCGACCGCCTGAGGTCTGAGAGCAAGGCTTCGGCGCTCTGGTAGCGCTCCGAGGGGTCCTTCGCGAGCAGGCGCGCCACGATGGCCTCGACAGAGCGCGGCACCTCGGGGCGGCGCCTTCGCAGGGCGACGGGCTCCTCCTGCAGATGCTTCAGCGCGACCGCCACCGGCGTGGCGCCCTCGAACGGCGGCTGGCCCGCCAGCATCTCGTAGAGCACCGCGCCGAGCGAATAGAGGTCGGACTTGACGTCGGTGAAGCCGCCGCGCGCCTGTTCCGGCGCGAAGTAGTGCGCAGATCCGATGATGGTGTTCGTATGGACGATGGTCGTGCCCGTCGCGGCCCGGGCGATGCCGAAGTCCGCGACTTTGACCTGGCCCTCGGGTGTCAGCAGGATGTTCTGCGGTTTGATGTCCCGGTGCACGATGCCTTTCTTGTGCGCCGCCTGCAGGGCCCTTGCCACCGCGGCCGCCACCTTGAGCGCACGTCCGACCGGCAGCGGCCCCTGGCGCAGGATGCTGTCCTTGAGCGTCTCGCCCTCGACAAGTTCCATGACGATGTAGTGCGTGCCGCGCTCCTCGCCGACGTCGTAGACATGCACAACGTTGGGATGGACAAGGCTCGCGGCGGCCTGCGCCTCCTGCACGAACCTGCGGACGAACGCCTCGTCGTGGGCGAATTCCTCGCGCAACACCTTGATGGCCACCGGCCGATGCAGCAGGGTGTCCTCCGCCCGCCAGACCCATGCCATGCCGCCGCCGCCGATGCGATCCTGCAGCAGGTAGCGCCCGCCCAGCGTCTCGCCCGTCACTGCTGGTCCCTCCGGTCCACGGTCACTGCGGTCCGCGCCGCCACGACGGTGATGTTATCCGGCCCGCCGGCGCGGTTGGCCGCCTCGACGAGCCGCAGGGCCACGCCTGCGAATCCGTCCTTGAGCTCACGCGCGACCTCCTGCTCCGCGAGCGCGGAGACGAGGCCGTCGGTGCAGAGCAGCACGATATCACCGGGCAGGAGGTCCAGCGAGCCCTCGTCGCAGGCGAACGGCTCGAAGCCGAGATAGCGTGTCAGCACATGCCGCTGCGGGTGGCGCTCCGCGTCCGCGGGCGGGATCGAGCCCTGGCGCACGAGCTCCTGCGCCACCGAATGGTCGTGCGTGACGCAGGTGAACTCGCCCTCGCGCATCAGGTACAGGCGCGAGTCCCCGACGTGCGCATAGGCGAGGCGGCTTTCGCTGAGCCAGGCGCACGTCATCGTCGTACCCATGCCGGCATGTCGCGCATCCTCCTGGCGCGCCTCGAGGATGCGCTCGTTCGCGGTCTCGAGCGCCGCGCGCAGGAGCGATGGGTCGGGAACCTCGCGCTGATATGGCGTGAGGGCCTCCCGGAAGGTGCGCGTCGCGATGGCGCTTGCCACCTCGCCCGCCTGCGAGCCGCTGACGCCGTCGGCGACGGCCAGCAGGACGCCCGTGGGGATGGGCACCAGCGCGAAGCTGTCCTCGTTCTGCACGCGCACGCGCCCTGGGTCAGAAGCGGCCGAAAACTCCAACTCGGGTTCACCTCTCGTCCCTCGCGGGCCTACCTGTGCTTCTCCTGGCCGCCAGGTCCTCGCGCCGGCAGCACGATCGGCCAGGACCTGCGCGGCGGCACCGGCTGGCCCTCCCTGTCGTAGTGGCGGCGGAGTTGGCCGCAGGCGGCCTGCACTTCCTGGCCCATGGTGCGTCGGACCGTGGCGTTGACGCCACCGCCCACGAGGCGATGCCTGAAGGCTCCAACACGCTCTGGGCTCGGCGCCGCAAAAGGAAACTCCGGCACGGGATTCAAGGGGATCAGGTTGACGTGGCCAGGATGCTCCTGCACCAGGCGGACAAGGCGGTCAGCCTCGTCGAGGCCGTCGTTGAGCCCCCCGACCAGCAGAAATTCGTAGGTGATCCGCCGCCCCGTGGCTGCGAAGTAGTGATCGGTCGCCTGCAGGACCTCGGAGATCGGATAGCGCCTGTTCTCCGGAATAAGGGCCGAGCGCAGCTCGTCCTGGGTCGCGTGCAGCGAGAGCGCCAGATTGAGCGGCAACCCTTCCTCGGCGAGCCGATGGATCTGCGGCGCGAGCCCGACGGTGGACACGGTCATATGACGGTAGGAAAGGCCGAGGATGTCCTGGTCGTGCATGTGCCGCAGGAACGCCAGCACCTCGTCGTAGTTGTCCAGCGGCTCGCCAGCGCCCATCATCACCAGGCGACGCAGCGGCTCCGGGCTGGCCGCGCGCGCCGCCCAGAGGAACTGCTCCACGATCTCGCCCATGCGCAGGGATCTGGTGAACGCCGACACGCCGGTGGCGCAGAAACGGCAGCCCTGGCGACAGCCGACCTGCGACGAGAGGCATGTGCTGGCGCCGAAGTCGTACGGCAGCAGGACCGTCTCCGCCGACCCCTTGTCCGGGTAGACGAGCAGGGCCTTGCGCACGCCGCCCCCCGCCTCCTGCACCGCCGCGACCTCCGCCCCGCCGAGCGGCAGTTCCGCCCTGAGGCGCGCCCTGAGGGACGCGGGCAGATCCGTCATCTCGTCGTAGCTGCGCGCGAGACGCGGGTAGGCCCAGTTCAGCACCTGGCCCGCGCGGAAGCGAGGTTCACCCGCCTGGGCGAACCAGTCGCGCAAGGCCGCGGGTGCCAAGTCGTAAAGCGTCAGTCCTACCCCTCCATAACCAAGTGTAATTCTCGTGCCAATGCCGGTACTCCTTCGCTAATGTACGCGGCGCAGCTGCGCCATGAACATCCCCGGCAGCAGGAAGCCGACCTCAAGGGGCGCCTGGGCGCAGGGAGGCGCTGCTTCGACCAGCCTGAGATCGCCGCTTTGCAGCATTTCCTCGATCGGTACAGTTGTTTCCTCTGGCTCCTGGCTGCAAACGCTGTAGGTGATGACGCCGCCAGGGCGGCATGCGGCGACTGCGGCCCGCAACAGCTCGACCTGCAGTGCGGTGCGGCGGGCGAACTCCGCCGGCTGGCGCCGCCACTTGACATCGGGCCGGCGCTGCACAACGCCGAGCGTCGAACACGGCGCGTCGAGCAGAACCGCATCGGCTCCCGTCAGTTCGTCAGGCAAAGAGCGCGCGTCGGACGCGTGGAACTCGGCCGTAAGGCCGAGCCGCCGCCTCTCGATCTCCGCCTCCCGAAGGCGGTCGGCGTCGACGTCGACGCCAGCCACGCGCCCCGGCTGCCGCTCGGCCTGCTGCAGGGTCTTGGTACCGCGTCCACAGGCGCTCTCGAGGAAGAACTCGGCCTGGCCGACCGCCTCGCCCACGGCCTGGGCCCCCACGTCCTGGACCTGCCAATCGCCCTGGCCAAAGCCGGGCAGCGCAGGCACATCGCCGCCCGCGTGCAGAGCGATCGCCCACGGCAGATCCTGCACCTCGCGCACCGCGATGCCGGCTGCGGCGAAGGTCGCGATACTCTGCGCCATGGTTGTCCGCGTGCGGTTCACGCGCAGCACGAGCTGCGGCACCTCCTGATTGCGACGCAAAAGGGCCTCGGCCCCTTCGCGGCCGAGGCGCTCGACCCACCGCCGCACGAGCCAAAGCGGATGGGCGTAGCGCAGGGCCAGGGCCTCGCCATCATGCTCCGGCAGCGCTGGCTGCCCCTGCTCGGCCACGCGGCGCAGCACGGCGTTGACGAGGCCGCGTGCGGCACCGGCGCCGCACAGGGCGGCCGCTTCCGTGCTGCTGTCCACGACGGCGTAGGCCGGCAGGCCGAGTTTGAGCAGCTGGTAGGTCCCCTGGCGAAGGAGGCTGCGCACCGTCGGGTCGAGGGTCTTGAGGGGCCGCCTGAGATGTGGCCTGAGGCTGTAGTCGAGCAGGCTGCGCCAGCGCTCGCTGCCGTAGGTGATCTCTGTCGCGAAGCCGCGGTCGCGCGGCTCGAGGCCGCTGTGGCGCAAGGCCTGATCCAGGGCCTGTGGCAAATGCATTCCCGCCTCCACCTTGGCCCCGGCGCGCGCGGCGACGGCGCGGGCTGCCCCACCCTTGCCCTTCATCGCGCCACCGCCCCGTCCAGATACGGGCGGCCACGCAACAGGTCGGTCGCCTTCGCCTCTCGACCGCCGGCCGGCTGAATGCTCGTGATGAGGAGCGCACCCTCGCCGCAACCGAGCAGCAGGCCCTGCTCGTGCCTGGCGAGGGTACCCGGGGCCATGTCGAGAGGCACCGCGCGGGCGCGCAGCAGGCGAAGGACGAGGCCCCTCTCCTGCACCGCGAGATGCACACCCGGCCGCGGCGAGAGCGCGTTCACCTGCCGCGCGAGCTGCTCCGCGCCCAATCTCAGGTCGAGCGTTTCGTCCTGCGGCTCAAGGCGGCGCGCGTAGGTCGCCTCGCCCCGCTGCGGCGCCTCGCTCAGGCGTCCCGCTGCGAGCATCTGCAAAGCCTGCCGCAGCAGGGCCGCCCCCCGGCCTGCGGCCTCGGCCTCGAGCTCGCCCGCCGTGATGCCGTCCGGCAGCGCAAAAGGCTCCTGCAGGTAAATGGGACCCGCGTCGAGCTCCTGCACGATGCGCATGATCGTCACACCGCCTTCCTTGTCGCCGGACCAGATGGTCCAGGGAATCGGGGCGGCGCCGCGATGGCGTGGCAGGAGGGACGGATGGACGTTCAGGCAGGGGACCGCATCGAACAGCGCGGGGGGCAGCATGCGGCCGTACGCCACGACGACGGCGGCATCCGGCCTCAGCTCCAGCAGTTCGCCGACCGTCTGCGCATCGAGTCTGGCCGGCGTGACGACGTCGAGCCCCATCGCGGCGGCCGCTGCCGCGACGGGCGTCGGCACGAGGCGCTGTCCGCGGCCACGCGGCCGCGGCGGAGCCGTGACCACCCGCAGCACGTCGTGTTCCGAGA
>JAJZQO010000021.1 GCA_021847575.1 Bacillota bacterium
TGTCGCGAACAGCATGAAGCCCCAGCCGTAGCGCTTCCAGCCGCCGATGGCGAAGCCCGCCTCGACGCCGAGCCCCTGCGCGATCCCAATCGTGAAGGCCTGGATGCCGTAAGGGCTGCCGAGCAGGAACTCGACGAAACCCCCGATCGACTCCGCGAGCAGCGCGGCCCCCGGCCTGCGCACGATGTACGGCACAAGGCCGGCAACGATCCACCAGAGGCCGTTGAAGAGGGCGAGCACCACGGGGTTCGGCGACCACGGCAGGATCTTGAAGACGATGTCCCAGCCGAGATAGACGGCCCCTGCCGCCGCCGCCAGCACCGCCGTGACCACGATGTCGCGCAGCTTCCACTGCATTCCGAGTCCCTCCTGTCGTCATCGCCCGGGACGTGCGGCGCCGAGCAAAGACAAAGCGCCCGGCTCCTAGGAGTCGGACGCGAGGCTTCATGCCAGCCCTCGTCTCGCTCTGCCTTCCCTCCGCTGGCATTACCCAGTTCAGGTTGGTAGGGTCTGCGCCGAACGGCGCACTCTCAGCTCACGCTCCCCTAGGCAATGCGAGTCTAAGCCGCGGCAGGCGGCCTGTCAATCGGTATTGCCCCCTCCGCCGCCATCCGCTAGGCTCAGGCCATGAAACTGACGTTCTGCCTCGACGTGCTCTCGCTCTGGTGCCACTACGCAATGCTTTCGGTGGAGCGTCTGCAGGCCGAGTTCGGGTCGAGCCTCGATGTCGCGTGGGAGATCGCGCTGATGCGCGGCGACGGGCCGCTGGGCTACGGCCGCGAGCTGAACGCCTGGTTCTTCCGCCGCGGCGAGGCGATCACGGGTCGCAGGCTGGACCCCGCCTGGCTCGAGGGACCCCTGACGGGCACGCGCGAGGCGAACCTGGCCGCACTGGCGGCGGCCGCGCTCGGCCGTCCCGGTCTCGAGGTGCCCGCCGCGCTGATGCGGGCGGCGATGGAACAGGGCCGCCATGTCGCGCGCCGGCAGGAGGCGGTGGCGGTCGTCGCCGAGCGTACGGGCCTCAACGCCCGCGCGCTCGACCTGGCGATGGACGACCCGGCCGTGATCGCAGGGCTCGCTCAGGGCAACCGGACGCTGGCCGCCCACGGCGTCGACCAGCGCCCGGTCCTGCTCTTCGAAAACGCGATCCCGGACCGCGCCATCCTCTCGGGCGTCTGGGCCTTCGAGCCGATGGCGGCGCTCGCCAGGACCATGCTGCGCGACGAGGAGCGCTTCCTCGCCTTCAACCGCGTCGACCCTCAGCCCGAATAGCCGAGGGGCCCCCTGCCGACGGGCGGTCCCTTCAATCTGCCAAACGGATCTGCCGCCCGGCCAGCACGGGCGGCCCGATGCCGACCGGGCCCTTCTGGCCACATTCCCCGGCCGCCTCGACGACCGCCTGCAGTTCCTCCCTGCGGTACGGCTTCGGCAGCACCGCGTGGAAGCCGAAGGCGCGGTAGTCGCCCATGACGGCATCGTTCGAGTAGCCGCTCGAAGCGACCAGGCGGATGTCCGGGTCCAGTTCGAGGAGGCGCTCGCCCGCCTCGCGCCCGCCCATGCCGCCCGGCACAGTCAGGTCGAGCAGGGCGACCTCGATCGGCAGCCCCGCGGCCAGCGCCTCGCGGCACGCCGATACCGCCTCGCTGCCGTCGCGCGCCAGGGTGACCGAATGGCCCATGCGGCGCAGCATCTCGCCCGACACGGCGAGGATCTCGCGCTCGTCGTCCATCAGGAGCACGCGTCGCCTGGCACCTGTGACCTCTTTGCGCGGGGTCTCGCCCTCCGCCTCCGCTGCTTGCGCCCTGGGCAGGTAGATATGGAACACCGTGCCTTCGCCGACGGTCGACTGCGCACTGATGTGGCCGCCGTGCCGGCGCACGATCGACCAGCAGGTGGCGAGTCCCAGGCCGTGCCCGTTCGGCTTCGTCGTGAAGTAGGGTTCGAAGATGCGCTCGAGGTCGTCCGACGCGATGCCAGGGCCCCGGTCGCTGATCGTGACGAACACGTAGCCGCCTGGCAGGAGCGGTGGCACCTCCCCCGCCTCGACGAGCACGTTGTCCGCACGCACCTGGACGGTGCCGCCGTCGGGCATCGCCTGCAGCCCGTTGACGGCGATGTTGCGGATCACCTCGTGGATCTGCCCGGCGTCGGCCTCGACCGGCCAGAGATCCGCAGGCAGCTGCACGCGCACAGACGCCCTGGACTCCTGCAGCTTGAGGCCCGCCGACTCCTCCAGCACCGGCCCGAGCGCGATGCTCTGCGTCACCGGCGCGCCGCCGCGGGAGAAGGTCAGGAGCTGGCGCGTCAGCCCCGCGGCCTGCCGGCAGGTGCGCTCGGCGCTCTGCAACAGGATGTCGGACTCGGACCCAGCCGCGATGTCCGCCCTGGCGAGAGCCAGGTTGCCCAGCACGATCGTCAGGACGTTGTTGAAGTCGTGGGCGATGCCGCCCGCGAAGACGCCGAGCGACTCGATGCGGCGTACCCGCAGGTGCTCCTCCTGCGCCTGGCGGATGTCGGTGACGTCGCGGATGGCGTAGAGCACGCCGGGAGTACCGCCGCCGTCCTGCCACGGCACGGCCTCGACAAGGCAGTAGAGGACCTGCCCGTCCGGTGTCGAGATCCGGCGCTCGATCGGTCCGACAGGCTGCCGCCGTCGCACGGCTTCCTTGATCGGTCCCTCGCCGTCCCCGATCGCCTCCCCCTGCCATGTGCTGAACTGCAGTTCGCTGTCGAGCAGGCCGCCGGGGACGTTCTTGTCCCCGAGCCGCAGCCCCAGCAGGTCGCGCGCCGTCCGGTTCACATAGATGAGGCGGCCGCTCGGGTCTTCGACGAGCACGGCGTCGCCCAGCATGTCCAGGGTGTCGAGAAACTGCTGCGCGAGTTCACGCCTCTGCCTCTCGTCCTTGCGCCGTTGGCTCACGTCCACGAAGAGCGCGACGGCGCCGCCTGAGCCGCCCTGCCGCATCGGCGCGATCGTGAAGTCGAGGGCCAACTCCTGCCCGCTCGGCCGCACGAGGAGCGCGTCGCGGCCCCTCTCCGCCATCCCGGTGGTGAGCGCCGCGCGGATGGCCGAGATCACCCGCAGGCCGAACGAGCCGTCGCGCGTCGCCTCGCGCAGGACGGTCTCGATCTGCCGCCCGACGACCTTCGACTCCGCGAGGTCCAAGATGGCCAGAGCCGCCGCGTTGACGAAGGTCACTGCGCCATGGCCGTCCAGGCCGAGGATCCCCTCGCCCACCGCCGCGAGGATCTGCTCGTCCCGCACGGCCATGGCGAGCAGGGCCTGCTCGGCGGTCCTCCGCTCCGTCACGTCGACGAGGTGCAGGACGGTAACGCCGCCCTGCCTGCCTTGGGTGGCCGTGCCCTCGAAGTTGCGCCAGGCGTCGTCGCTGCGCCGCAGGCGCACGGAGACATGTCGGCTCGGGCGCTTGTCCTCGGCATCGCCCGCCTGGCCCGGCAGGAGCGCGGCCAGGTCGTCCTGGTGCACAAACCGCGCCAGTTGCCCTCCCCGCAGCTCCGCGCCGCTGTAGCCGAGCAGCGTCTCGGCCGAAGGGCTCCAATAGGCCACAGTGCCGTCCAGGCGCAGCACAGCCACGAGATCGAGCGAGTCGTGCACCAGGGTGAGGAAGCTCTGCCACATGAGGCGCTGGCGCCGCCGCACCTGCAGGTCGACAAGCGCGAGCACGCCGGTCACGACCAGGGCCATCAGCACAAAGCGGAGGCGCTCGTCCAAGGCGTAGACCGTTGCCGGCCCCGGCGGTCCGACCCGCGTCACAGGGCCGAGCGAAAGCGTCAGCTCCGCCGCCGCGAGCGCCGTGCCGAGCGCCAGAGCGGACAAGATCCGCCGGACCTCCGCCGTGGCGACCTGCCAGTTGCCGATGCGCATCGAACTGAGAATGCCGAGGAAGACGACCGAGGTTGCCACCAGGGTCTGGCCAGCGAATCGCCCGAGCAGGCCCGGAGCGGCAATGTCCGCGAGATCCGGCAGGACATGGCGCAAGGCGATGGCGGCGCCGATGCCGAAGGCCGCGGGAATCACCGTCCAGAAACCGCTGCGGCGCTGCATGGCGAGCGCGAACCACGCGGCAAGCAGGCCGACGAGCCCGTCGAGCACCAGCGACCCGACGCCAACGGACGCGCCAACAAAACGGCCCGTCGCCATCGCGAAGATGACGTTGCCCGACCATAGCGCGGCACCTAGGGCCGCCGCGGCAGAGAGCACAGGCGTGGAGGCGCTGGAGTGGGTCGGGTCGTGCGCGACGATCTGGATGTCGAAAGACACCCAGACACCCAGCCACAAAATGGCGAATCCCAGAACAATGAGTACAGAGTGCAGGACCAACAGGCGTGACCTCTTGCCGGGCGTAATGGTGTCGGAGTGCGTCCGATCGTGGAGTCGCCCTATACGGTACTCCCGCCTGCGGTCGACAGATGTCGAAACGCCGCGCCTGCCCGCAATTTCGCATGATCCTTGAGCGTCCCAAAGTAGCACCGGCATTTGGTCCGAGCGCCTCGCCCGCTCAGAGGCTTGGCGAGAACTGCGGCGCGACGCGCGCCCGCACCTGCACAGAGACGGACGTGCGCCGGATGTCGAAGTCGAAGTGCCCCGCGCGCATGGCGGCATTGTGCCAGAGCGCGCCGTCGACGTCCGCCTGCTGCATCTTGCGGGTGAGCGCCACCATGCGCCGCGCCATCGTCTGCGCCGCCGCCTGCGCGAGTTGCTGCAGGAGGCGCTCGGGCAGCACGAGGGATGGCGCAGTGTACATTTCCAGGGCGGCCGACAGGCGCACGCTGATGTGCCTGGTCCGCCCGTCGTAGGTCGTTGTGGCGTGCGTCGAGGTCGTCTTGAGGTCGTACTGGCTGTAAGGCGGGTCGAGCGCCAGCACGTTGCGGCCCCGCACGTTCGTGAGCCAGCGCAGGTCGACGCTCTCCTCGCGGTCGAGCAGGACGCGCAGCCGCCCGCCCGAGATCAGCGCCGTGCCCGACGCCTTGACGCTCGTCGCGGCCAATTGGTCGAACATCGGCAGGCGCAAGGTGTCGCCCGTGTCGAGGGTGCCCCAGACCGTCTTCCAGATCGGCTCCTTGATGTGGCCGTCACGCGATTCCATCTCCGACTCGAACTCCTTCAGGAGGCGCACGCCCGTGACGCCCATCACGCCGTCCGGTTTCGCGAGCAGCGCCTGCGCCGTTGCCCGTGTGCCGAGCACGAAACCCGTCGTGTCCACCTCGCTGCGCTCGAGGAGCATGCGCAGCACCTCTGTCGAGTGCGCCTGCAGCGCTCCGATGCCGAGCACGTAGAGCTTGCAGGAGCCGAGATAGAGGCGGCGCGAGAGATGCGTGCGCAGATCCTCGACCGCCCCGGTCAAAGTCGCCCCCTCGCCCCAATGGATAGCCTCCGAGTACGTGGCGGCGCCGCCCTGCGCGAGCACCACGTCGGAGATCGAGACACGCCACCTGCCGCCAGGCAGGTAGTCGAAGCCCATCGCGATGATCGGCGTCCTGTCGCTGATGTCGTGCACATCCCAGCAGCCCGCAAGCAGCAGCGCGCTGAAGAAAAGTGCGAGGAGGCCCATGCGGCGGACCTTCATGCCGCCACCGCCTGGCGCTTTTTGCGCCGTCTGCCGAACGCGAGCAGGAGGCCCGGCACAACGAAGTAGAGCAGGATCCCGTAGATGGACCAGAGGTTCTTCAGTTCGCTGAAGAGGTCCTCTGGCAGCAGCGGCAGGGCCAGGACGGTGACAGCCGCAAGCCAGGATGCGAGGGCCGGCCAGGGCGTCAGAGGGAAGACGGGTACCTTGAGACTCGCGAGACCCGCGGTCGAATAGGCCGCGACGATCGAGAAGACGACCATCTGCCAGAGGACGATAGAGAGGAAGGCGATGCGTTGGAACGGCAGAAGGGTAGAGGTGATTGTCTCGACGACGTTCAGGAATGGGCTCGTCAGTTGGCTGGCGGCTGTCAGGCCGAAGACGAGTTGCGGCTCCACCATGGCCAGGAGCAGGTACAGCGCTCCCAGGGTCATGCCAAGGAAGACGGGCCTGCGCAGGTCCCCATTGGCGATCGGCCCGAAGACGGGTAGGACATCGTAGCCGCGCGGCGCGAAGAGGATCGTCGGCCACAGCCACGGCAGGGTGCCTGTGCCGAGGGGATACGGCAGGAGCCAGCCGAGGTCGACGTTGGGAAAGGCGCCGACAACCAGGATGAAGAGCGGCACGACCGTCACGACGGCGACAAGGCCTATGACGCGGCCGACGCCCGCGATGCCCATGCGGATAGCGTAGGCGGCCAGGGCGACGGTAACGACCGCGACGACATAGCGCGGCGTCTCAGGGAGTTCTGTCCTGCCCATGATGTCGAGCCAGACGTGCAGCATGGCCGCCGCCGCCGCAAGGTAGAACGGTGCCCGCAGGTAGCGCATGAAGTTCCGCGCGCTGTCAGCCCAGGGCGAAAGCGGCGCATCGTTGAGCGTCAGCGTCAGATGTGTACCCAACATTGCAGCGAGGAACGAGAGGGTCATCCAGAGCATGGTGCCGTAGCCCGCCGCCTGGAAGATGGGCCGCCCGAGGCTGAGAGGCGTCATGCAGATCGTGACGACGAAGCTCAGCCCCCCGATCGACCAGGGGGCCAGGGCAGGCGAGCGGCTCAACGGCGCCTGACCTGGCCACGGCGCACGTACGGCGGTACGCTCGGCAGCCCCGGTGCCTGCTGCGCAGACGTAGAGCCCCAGGCACTGGGCATGAGCGGCGCGAGCGGCGCCAGATGCGGAACGCCGAGTTCGCGCTGCGACGAGAGCATGATCATCATCCAGAGCACGGCGGCGGTCCAGCCGACGAGGCCGAGCATGCCACCCAGCAGCAGTGCGACATATTTCCAGACCCGTGTCGTGTAGGTCAGGGTGAATCGCGGCGTGACGAAGGTTGCGAGGGCGGTGAGGGCCAGCATGATCACGCCCAGGTTGCTCGCCAGGTTCGCGCGCACGGCCGCCTGGCCGACGATCAGGCTGCCGACGATCGAGATCGCGGGGCCGAGCACCCCCTTCATCGCCGTCGTCGCCTCCGCCATGATGTCGAGCACGACGAGCATCAGGATGGTCTCCGTCAGGATCGGGAAGGCGAGCGTCTGGCGGTTCGACGCGACGGCGATGGCGAGGAGGCCCGGCATCACGGTCGTGTTGACGGTCAGCACTGCGACGTAGAGGCCGGGCCCGAGCAGCGCGAGCAGGAACGCGAGGAAGCGCAGGGTGCGCACGAAGTAGCGGGTGGCCGTGGCCTGCAGGTACTCCGACTCGTCGATGAAGATCTCGACGAACGGCACCGGCAGGAGCATCGCCCAGGGCGATCCGTCCACGAGGATGACGAATCGTCCGCGGAAGATGTAGTCCGCGGCGCGGTACGGCCGCTCCGTGAAGTCGGCCGGCAGGAAGGGAGCCCAGAGCGGGCCGAAGAGCGGCCGCATCAGCGAACTCACGAATCCGACGCGCGGCGGGCGGTGGCGCTCAAGGCGCGACAGCAGCATGTCCAGCTCCTCCGGGTCGGCGCTGCCTTCCTTGAAGAGGACAGCCACTTCCGTCGGGGCCTCGGTGCCGAGCGTGAGTCGCCGGGCGATGATGCGAGGATCTTTGACATGGCTGCGGATCATAGCGACGTTCATCTCGAGGGCCTCGACGAACGCGTCCTTCGGTCCGAACACCGCGCGCTCCGTCGTGGGCTCCTGCACGCTGCGCAGAGGCACCGAACGCAACTGGAGCGCGAAGACGCCCTGTGCCGAGAACACCAGGGCGCACCCATCCAGTAACCTGTTCTCTGCGTTGTCATGCGCGGTCACGCGCGAGGCGCACGCGAGCAAGGCCAAGGTGGGCGCGCTCGTCTGAACGAGCGGCGTGACGAGCTCAGCCTGCAGGCGCTGACTATCCACAAGCGCAGACACCTGCAGGATGCGCACGCGATCGCCGTCCGGTCTGGTCACGGTGATCTCCGTGATTTCGGGATGCAGAGTTTTCATTGCCTCGGGATCCACGTTCGGCTGCAGCCGGGAGATGAGACCGAGGATACGCCCGCCCAGCCGGTCGATCGCAGCGAAGTCCGACGCTGGCGCCTCCCCTCTTCCCTAGGGTGCGACCAGCGTGGCAGGGTGATGCGCCAGAACCTCCAGCGGCACGCGGCTGAAGCGCCAAGGCAATGCTGCCGGGCCGGGCGCTCCCCGCACACCGCGCGCGAAGACGCAGAAGCCGTTCCGCGGGACATCTCACGTCCCGCGGAACGGCCCCGGTGCGCGATCTTTGCCTAGCGCAGCCAGGCACCCTCGTCGGCCGACGTGACGTGTTGCGCGTAGCGTCTCAGGTAGCCGGACTCCGCACGGCTCTTCGGCTCGCGCCACTGGGCCCGGCGACGGTCGAGCTCCCCTTCCGCCACCTCGAGCGTGAGGCGGCGGGCCGGTATGTCGATCTCGATCAGGTCACCCGGCTCCACAAGCGCGAGCGGGCCTCCTTCCGCGGCTTCCGGCGAGATGTGGCCGAGGCAGATGCCGCGCGTGCCGCCGGAGAAGCGGCCGTCGGTGATCAGGGCCACCTCCTTGCCGAGGCCCATGCCCTGCAAGGCCGAGGTCGGCGCGAGCATCTCGGGCATGCCGGGCCCGCCGCGCGGGCCCTCGTAGCGGATCACAACCACGTCGCCCGCCTTGACAAGCCCCGCCTCGATGCCCTCGCCCGCTTGCTCCTGCGACTCGAAGATCACGGCAGGACCCCTGTGGCGCTGCACCGCAGGGTCCACGGCGGCCACCTTCAGCACCGCGCCACGCGGCGCCAGGTTGCCGTAGAGGATGGCGAGCCCCCCCTCGCGGTCGTAGGCGTCCTCGACCCGGCGGATCACTTCGCCATCGGGGTCCTGCGCCCGCGCAAGCGTGTCGCCCAGCGTCGCTCCCCCAACGGTCATGGCGTCGAGCGCCAGGAGGCCATCCACCTTGCGCAGTTCCTTCATGATCGCCTGGACCCCGCCCGCCCGGTCGACGTCCTCAAGGTGGTACTGCGATGCCGGGCTGACCCGGCAGATGTTCGGCGTCCGCCGCGACAGGGCGTCGATGCGGCTCAGGGGGTAGTCGATGCCGCCCTCCTTGGCGATCGCCATGCCGTGCAGCACCGTGTTGGTCGAGCCACCCATCGCCATGTCGAGCGCGAAGGCGTTGTCGAGCGCGGCCGCGGTCACGATGCGGGAAGGGCGCAGGTCCTCCTCGACCATGCGGACAATGCGCGCCGCAGCGCTGCGGGCCAGTTCCTCGCGGGCCGGGGTGCGGGCCAGGATCGTGCCGTTGCCGGGCAGTGCCAGCCCCATGGCTTCCGTCAGGCAGTTCATCGAGTTCGCGGTGAACATGCCGGAACACGAGCCGCAGGTCGGGCAGGCGAGCTCCTCGAGCTCCTCGAGTTCCTGGGCCGCCATGCGCCCCGCCTGGTAGGCGCCGACGCCCTCAAAGACGGAGATCAGGTCGATCGGCCGGCCCTCGCGGGTGTGGCCGGCCGCCATCGGGCCACCGGAGACGAAGATCGTCGGGATGTCGAGGCGCATGGTGGCCATCAGCATGCCCGGGGTGATCTTGTCGCAGTTCGGGATGCAGATCATGCCGTCGAACCAGTGTGCGCGCACCATCGTCTCGACGGAGTCGGCGATCAGCTCACGGCTCGGCAGCGAGTAGCGCATGCCGAGGTGACCCATGGCGATGCCGTCGTCGACGCCGATCGTGTTGAACTCGAACGGCACCCCGCCGGCCGCCCGCACCGCCTCCTTGACGATGCGGCCGAACTCCTGCAGGTGGACGTGGCCAGGGACGATGTCGACGTAGGAGTTCGCGATGGCGATAAAGGGCTTGCCGAAGTCGGCCGGGCGCACCCCCGCGGCGCGCAGGAGAGCCCTGTGCGGCGCGCGGTCGGCGCCCAGCTTGATCATGTCGGAACGCATGGCCTCAGCTCCCTTGCGCGGGTACGGGCTTCTCGAGCAGGACCTCGTGCAGGCTGGCGCCAGCTGGCACCATCGGGAAGACGTTCTCCTGCGGAGCCACGACGACGTCGAGGATGACCGGCCCCTGCTCGGCGTCGGCGATGCGCATGGCCTCCGCGAGTTCCTCCTCGGTCTCGACGCGCAGGCCGCGCCAGCCGTACGCCGCCGCCAGCAGGCGGTAGTCCGGCAGGTCCGTCATGGCGACCGAGCTGTAGCGCTCCTGGTGGAAAAGCTCCTGCCACTGGCGCACCATGCCGAGCTGGTGGTTGTTGATCACGACCACCCGCACGGGCAGGCGGTAGTTCGCGGCGGTCGCCATCTCCTGCAGGTTCATCTGGATGCTGCCGTCGCCCGAGACCAGCCAGACGCTCTCGTCCGGCCTCGCCGTCTGCGCGCCGAGCGCGGCCGGCAGGCCGAAGCCCATCGTGCCGAGGCCGCCCGACGTGATCAGCTGGCGGGTGTGCCGGAAGGGGTAGAGGAGCGCCGTCCACATCTGGTGCTGGCCGACGTCCGTCACCACGACGGCGTCGCCCCGCGTGATCTTGTAGACGGCCTGCAGGACGGCCTGCGGCCTGAGCGGCTCGCCGTTCGCGCCCCCGACCTCCATCGGTGTCGCCCAGTTCCAGCCCTGGTGCTGCTCCCAGCTGCGGATCCGGCTCCACCAGGCGGCGCGCGCCTCGGCGGCGCCTCCCGGCAACTCGCCAGGCAGCGCGTCGAGCAGCATCGGCAGGCTGTAGCGCAGGTCGCCGAGCACCGGCAGGTCCACGCGCACCGTCTTGCCCATCTCCGCCCGGTCGATGTCGAAGTGCAGGATGCGCGCCTGCGGCGCGAAGTGCTTCGCCATGCCCGTGACGCGGTCGTCGAAGCGCAGGCCGAGACCGATGATCAGGTCGGCATGCGAGGTGGCGCGGTTCGCGGCGAAGGTGCCGTGCATGCCCAGGAGGCCGAGATGGCGGCGCGAGTGGCCGCTCACGGCGCCGAGGCCCATCAGGGTCGAGGCCGCCGGGGCGTCGATCCGCTCGAGCAGCGTCTGCACCTGCGCTGCCGCTTCCGCCGGCACGACACCGCCGCCGACGATGACGAGCGGGCGCTCCGACTCGGCGATGGCCTGGGCCGCCGCCTGCACCTCGCTCTCGCTCGGGGCGCCGACAACGCGGTAGCCGCGGCGCGCAGGCGGGCCTGGCGGATGCGGGAAGTCGCCGCGCTCGAGCGCGACGCTCTTCGGGATGTCGATCAGCACTGGACCGGGCCGCCCGCTGCGGGCGATGTGGAACGCCTCATGCACGATGCGCGGTATGTCCCGGGCATGCTCGACCATGTAGTTGTGCTTGGTGACGGCGCGCGTCACGCCGACGATGTCGACCTCCTGGAAGGCGTCGCTGCCGATCAGGGAATGTGCCACCTGCCCCGTGATGGCGACGAGCGGCGTCGAGTCCATGTGGGCCGTCGCAAGTCCTGTCACGAGGTTGGTCGCCCCTGGTCCCGACGTCGCGAGGCAGACGCCCACCTTGCCGCTCGCCCGCGCGTAGCCGTCCGCCGCGTGGGCCGCCCCCTGCTCGTGGCGCACCAGGACATGGCGGATCGGCGCGTCGTAGAGAGCGTCGTAGATCGGCAGCACCGCGCCGCCGGGATAGCCGAAGATCACCTCGACGCCTTCTTCCTTCAGGCAGTCGAGGAGGGTCTGCGCACCGTTTCGCATCTGTCCTGTCCTCCCTTCGGATCTGTCGCCCACTCGTCGCCGCCTCTTAGAAGTAGGCCCCGTTCAGCGACTGACGCGTGAAGAGCTCCTGCGCGAGCAGCCGCGCCACCTCGCCCGCCATCTCGCGGGTGCCCACCAGCCTTTCGCCAGCCCGGCCGGACGCGATGTCCGGCGTGCGCAACCCGAGCGCGAGCGCCCCTTGCACGGCGCTCTCGATCGCGCGGGCGACCCAGGGCAGCTCGAGGCTGTGCTCGACGAGCAGGGCGACGGAAAGGATCGCGCCGAGCGGGTCGGCGATGTCCTTGCCCGCGATGTCGGGCGCGGAACCGTGCACCGGCTCGTACAGGCCCCGGCCACTGTCGCCGAGGCTCGCGGAAGGCATCACGCCGAGACTGCCTACGATCCCGCCGAGTTCGTCGGACAGGATGTCGCCGAACATGTTCTCGGCCAGCACGACGTCGAAGGCGCTCGGCGTCTGCACGAGCAGCATCGCCATGCTGTCCACGAGCTGGTGCTGCACCTCCACGTCCGGGTACTCGCCGGCAACTTCGTCGACCACCTCGCGCCACAGGCGTGAGGTCTCGAGCACGTTGCGCTTGTCGACGGAGGTAACCCGCCCACGCCGGCGGCGCGCCGCCCGGAAGGCGACGTGCGCCACCCTGCGGATCTCGTTGTCGGCGTAGGCCATGGTGTCGACAGCCTTGCGGCTCGCGCCCTGCCCCTCGCGGCCGCGCGGCTGGCCGTAGTAGACGCCGCCCGTCAGCTCGCGCACCAGGAGGAGGTCGAGGCCGCCGACGCTCTCCGAGCGCAGCGGCGACCGCTCGGCAAGACCGTCGAGCATCGTTGCCGGCCGCAGGTTCGCGTAGACCTCGAGGGCCTGGCGCAGGCCGAGCAGGCCCGCTTCCGGCCGCTGCGACGGCCCGAGGCTGTCCCAGCGCGGCCCCCCGACGGCGCCGAGCAGCACGGCGTCGGCGCCCAGCGCCGCCTCGAGCGTGGCCTGCGGCAAAGGCTCGCCGGTCTCGTCGATCGCCGCACCGCCGATCGGGTGCTTGACGCAGGCGAGCGCCATGCCCTCTCGGCGCAGCTCGTCGCCCACGACCCCCAGCACGACTTCCGCCGCGCCGATCACCTCGGGGCCGATGCCGTCGCCCGGCAGCAGCACGAGGTCGAAGCGCACGTCAGTTCCGACCACGGCCGACGCCCCCCTCCAGCTCCTGCCTGAGCCGCGCCATGAGTCCGCCCGCGGCCACGATCTCCTGCACGAAGGGCGGCAGGGGCCGCACCGGATACTCCTCGCCTCGGCTGAGGTTGCGGATGACGCCCGATTCGGGCTCGACCGAGATCTCGTCGCCGCTGCGGATGCCCTCGGCCGCCTCTGGCGACTCGTAGACCGGCAGGCCGATGTTGATCGCGTTGCGAAAGAAGATGCGGGCGAACGAGGCGGCGATCACCATCGAGACGCCTGCGCCCTTGATGGCCAGGGGCGCGTGCTCGCGCGAGCTGCCGCAGCCGAAGTTGCGCCTGCCGACAATCACGTCGCCTGGCCGGACCCTCTGCACGAATTCCGGGTCGAGGTTCTCGAGGCAGTGCTGGCCGAGCTTCTGCGGGTCGCCGGTCACGAGGTAGCGGGCGGGGATGATGACGTCCGTGTCGACGTTGTCGCCGTAGCAGAATGCCTTCGCCATCAGTCCCCACCTCCCGGCAGCATCTCCTGCGGATGCGTGATGCGGCCGCGCACCGCGGTGGCGGCGGCAACGGCGGGGCCGGCCAGGTAGACCTCGGCCTCGCGGTCCCCCATGCGTCCAACGTAGTTGCGGTTCGACGTGGAGAGGCAGCGCTCGCCCTTGCCGAGCACGCCCATGTGGCCGCCGAGGCAGGGCCCGCAGGTGGAGGCGGCGACGGCGGCGCCGGCCGCCACGAACACCTCGATCAGGCCCTCGCGCAGGGCTGCCATGAATACGTCCTGGGTCGCCGGAATCACGATGAGACGCGTCTCCGGGTGGACCCGGCGCCCCCTGAGGATGGCCGCGGCCTCGCGCAGGTCGGAGAGGCGCCCGTTGGTGCAGGAGCCGATGAAGACCTGGTCGACCGCGACGTCGCCCACCTCGCTGATCGGCCGCGTGAGCGACGGCAGCGACGGGAAGGCCACCTGCGGCTCGAGCGCCGCGACGTCCACTTCGAGCTCCTCGACGTAGCGGGCGCCGGGATCGGCGGCGTAGCGGCGCCACGGCCGCAGGGCCCGGCCCTCCTCGTAGCGCTCCGTGACGTCGTCGACCGCGGCGATGCCCACCTTGCCGCCGGCCTCGATCGTCATGTTGGACATCGTCAGGCGGTCCTCGATCGGCAGGTCGTGGATGGCGTCGCCGGTGAACTCGACCGCGCGGTAGAGCGCGCCGTCGTCCCCGATGCGGCGGATCGTGTGCAGGATGAGGTCCTTGCCGGTGACGAAGCGGCGGCGCTTGCCGTGGTACACGATGCGCATCGACTCCGGCACCTTGAACCAGGTGCGGCCCGTCGCCATGGCGTAGGCGAGGTCGGTGGACCCCACCCCCGTCGCGAAGGCGCCGATGCCGCCGTAGGTGCAGGTGTGGGAGTCCGCGCCGATCACGATGTCGCCGGGCACCACGATGCCGCGCTCGGGCAGCAGGGTGTGCTCGATGCCGCCCTGGCCCTCGGGATAGTAGTGGCGGATGCCGTGCTGGCGGGCGAAGCGCCGCATGATGCCCACCTGGTCGGCGGAGCTGATGTCGCGCGCCGGCACGAAGTGGCTCGCGACAAGTGCGATGCGTTCCCGATCGAAGACCTGCGTCGCGCCTGCGGCCTCGAAGGCCTCGATGGCGATCGGCGCCGTGATGTCGTTGCCCATGACGAGGTCGAGGGGCACCTCGACCAGCTGCCCGGGCTGCACCTCGGGCAGACCCGCGCGGTCAGCCAGCATGCGTTCGGCCAGGGTCATCGCCATCAGACCGCCTCCCCGCCACTGGTCGCCGGTGCCGTCTGGCGCCGCAGGGCCGCCGCCTTGTTCAGCGCGTGCAGGTAGGCGAACGCACTCGCTTCGATGATGTCTGTGGAGATGCCGCTGCCCACCAGTCTGAGACCGCCCGAGGAGACGGTGCAGTGCACCTCGCCCTGTGCGTCCGCGCCACCGCCGACGGATCGGATCTGGTAGTCGACGAGTTCCGCCTCGACGCCGGTGACCCGCTGCAGGGCGGCATAGACCGCCTCGATCGGGCCCGTGCCCACGGCGGCCTCGCGGTAGACGGGCGAGCCCTCCGGCCCGTTGCGCACCGCGACCGATGCCGTCGCCGACGCGCCGTCGGAGCTGGAGACGTGGTAGTGCTGCAGGACGAAGGGATCGGGCAGCTGGTAGAGTTCGTCCTCCACGAGCGACTGGATGTCCTCGTCGCTGATCTGCTTCTTGCGGTCGGTCAGGGCCTTGAAGCGGCCGAAGAGCTCCTTTTGGCGCTGCGGGTCGATGTCGTAGCCGAGCGCGACCAGCCGCGTCTGGAAGGCGTGGCGGCCCGAGTGCTTGCCGAGCACCAGCTGCGATGGACCCTGACCGAGCTCCTGCGGGTCCATGATCTCGTAGGTCGTACGCTCCTTGAGGACGCCATCCTGGTGGATGCCGGCCTCGTGCGCGAAGGCGTTCTGGCCTACGACCGCCTTGTTCGGCTGGACCAGCATGCCGGTCAGGCGGCTGACGAGCCGGCTCGTGCGGCCGATCTCGGCCGGCACGATGCCCGTCTCGATGCCGAAGTGGTCCCGCCGGGTGTGCAGGGCCATCGCCACCTCCTCGAGAGAGGTGTTGCCTGCGCGCTCGCCGATGCCGTTCACCGCCACCTCGCACTGGTCCGCCCCCGCCTGCAGGCCGGCGAGCGTGTTGGCGACGGCTAGGCCGAGGTCGTCGTGGCAGTGCACCGAGATCGTGACGTCCATCGCCCCCGGCACCTCGCGACGCACGCGGCGGATGAGGTCGCCGTACTCCTCCGGTGTCGTGTAGCCGACCGTATCGGGGATGTTGATCGTCGTCGCCCCCGCCGCGATCGCAGCCGCGATCGCCCTGAGGACGAACGCGGGGTCCGAGCGCATGGCATCCTGGCCCGAGAACTCCACGTCGTCGACGTAGCGCCGCGCGCGCTCGATGGCGGCGACGCTGATCTCGATCACCTCGTCCTCGGACTTGCGCAGCATGTAGCTGAGGTGGACCGGGGAGAACGACGTGAAGAGGTGGATGCGCGGGCGCATCGCCCCTTCGAGCGCCTTGGCGGCTGTCTCGATGTCCTGCTCGTGCGTGCGTGCCAGAGCGGCCACCACCGGTGTCCTGACCTGCCGCGCGATCTCCTGCACCGCCTGGGCGTCCCCTTCCGACGTGATGGGGAAGCCCGCCTCGATGATGTCGACGCCGAGCCGCTCAAGCTGGCGGGCGATCTCGATCTTCTCCTGCGGCATCAGGTTGACGCCTGGAGACTGCTCGCCGTCGCGCAGTGTCGTGTCGAAAATCCTAATGCGACGCATCGCCTGCCACGCTCCCTTCCCGTACCTGGTCCTAGCGCTTTGTCTCGTCGGCACTCTCCGCCATGTCCGGCGGCACACGGCTGCCGAGCCACGGCATCATCGCCCTGAGCTCGCGGCCGACCTTCTCGAGCGGGTGGTTGCGCTCCTCGCGGCGCCGCGCGTTGTAGACCGGGCGCCCGGCCTGGTTCTCCAGGATCCAGTCGCGGGCGAAGGTGCCGTCCTGGATCTCCCTGAGGACGCGGCGCATGTTGTCCTTGACGTGGCCGTCGATCACCTGCGGCCCGCGGGTCATGTCGCCGTACTCGGCCGTGTCCGAGATCGAGTAGCGCATCCAGCTGAGCCCGCCTTCGTACATCAGGTCGACGATCAGCTTGAGCTCGTTCATCACCTCGAAGAAGGCGATCTCGGGCTGGTAGCCGGCCTCGGTCAGGGTCTCGAAGCCGTACTTCACGAGCTGCGTCACGCCGCCGCACAGCACCGTCTGCTCGCCGAACAGGTCGGACTCGGTCTCCTCCTGGAAGGTCGTCTCGATGACGCCGGCGCCCGTGCAGCCGATGCCCCAGGCGAAAGCGAGGCCCCGCCTGTACGCCGTGCCGGTAGGGTCCTGCGCGACGGCGAGCAGGCCGGGCACCGACGCCCCCTCCTCGAAGCGGCGGCGGAACTGGTGTCCCGGCGCCTTCGGCGCCACCATGAACACATCGACGTCCTTGGGCGGCACGATCTGGCCGTAGTGGATGTTGAAGCCGTGCGAGAAGCTGACGGCCATGCCGGGCCTGAGGCCGGCCTTGATCTCGGACTCGAACACCTTGTGCTGCACCTCGTCGGGCAGCAGGATGTGGACGATGTCCGCCTGCGCGACGGCCTCGGCCACTGGATAGACCTGGAAGCCGTCCGCCTGCGCCTGCGCCTGACTGCGGCCGGGCCTCAGGCCGATGATGACCTGCATGCCGCGGTCACGAAGATTCTGCGCTTGCGCATGGCCCTGGCTGCCGTAACCGATCACCGCGATCACCTGGCCCGCGAGGGCCTGCGCGTCTGCATCCCGGTCGTAGTAGATCTTGGCCATCCTGGACGCCTCCTTCTGCTTTGTGAACCTTTAGGCTTCGTGTGCGGCCTGCGACAACCGCTGGGGATCCTGGGCCTCCGAGAGCACATCCGCCCCGCGCAGCATCGCGACGGGCCCCGTGCGGGCCACCTCGAGCACGCCGAACTCCGCCATCACCTCGAGCAGCGCCTGCACCTTGCCGCTGTCCCCCGTCGTCTCGAGCACGACCGTGCTCGAGGCGACATCGACGACCGAAGCCCGGAACGTCTGGGCGATCTGCAGCACCTCGTGCCGCCGGTCTCCGGTGCGCACCTTGATCAGGGCAAGCTCGCGCTCCACCGACATCCCTTCCGCCATGTGGTAGACGGCGTAGACCTCGACGAGCTTGTCGAGCTGACGCTGCATCTGCTCGCGCACCGCGTCGTCCCCGACCGCCCGCAGGGTGATCCAGGAGGTACCCGGCTCTTCCGTCGGTCCTACCGCGAGGCTCTGGATGTTGTAGCCCCGCCGGCTGAAGAGGCTCGCGACACGTGCCAGGACCCCCGCCTCGTTGTCGACCAGGATGCCGAGAGTGAACTCCACTTCACTTCCTCCTTCCAACGCGTTCGAGATATGAAAAAGGACATCAGCCCCTCCCCGCAAGGGCGAGCTGATGTCGCGGTACCACCTTGTTCACCTGCCGGACCCCACGCGAGGCAGTCCGAAAGGCCTTTGTCACGTGTATCGGCTTTTGTCCGCCGGTCGCCTACTTGTCTCCGGCGTCACATGCCGGCACGTTCAGCAGACTGCTCGGGGATGAGTTGCATCCAGGCCTGCGGGGCCGGCTTCCAGCCTTGGCCGGCTCTCTTTTGCCCTAGGGCGCCGATGCGCTTCCCGTCATCGCGAGCTATGGCGCGGTCGGGCCGAATCGCCCGGCGCACGCTCCGCACAGGACGCTGGGTGGAACCAGCCGCCGGGCCTTTCCGCCGACGCGCTGCATCCGGGTGATCCCGGATTTGTACCGCTCGGTCCAGACCACCTGTGAGGTGCGGCACCTGCGTACGCTTCCACTCGCTATTTCCTGCTGCCCCAGGCGGTGGCCTAGATGGGCGGCGAAGGTTGTTAGGCCCGACGATACCAGAAGCCCAGACGAACCGTCAAGACCAATTTTTCGCATGCAGCGCTGACGCACGACGGTTCGATGCGACGTCGAGAGAGGCCCACGTGGCGGTAGCGGCGGGGTGGTAGCCCAGGTGCGAGCGCGTGGGTAGAGGTCTTTGGGGCTTGAGCGGTCTGACGCAGAGCCGTAGCGGACGGGGCAGCAAACGCGGAAGCGACGCGACAAGCGCGCCTAGCGGGATGATGTACGAAACGGTTGGTGCGGCCGGTTTCAGAGGATCAGACGGAGTTGCGGTGGGCGGTGACAGATTTCTGTCAGGCGGGCGCGATCGAGCCAGGGCGCCATCATCGTCTCGCGCAGGAAGCGGATCGTGGCTTGCAGGCCGAATCGCTGGTAGATCGGCCAGAGTCCGTCGACGTGCAGGCTGAGCGTGTTGAGCATCTGGCCAAGGGCGAAGAGCGCGTGCCAGCCGCGCATCGCGTTCCAGTTGCGAGAGTACAGGTGCTCGTAGTGGTAACCGTAGTGCTTCTCGACGAGTAGATGCTCTTCGATGTCCCAGCGTCGGCGGGCCATCGCGTTGCAGCGTCGGACGACGTTCTGCTTCGTCAGCGGCACCGACGACACCCAAGCCCACCGGCTCTGCTTGGTCTCTCCGTCATCCTGCCAGGTCTCCTCGCAGACCACCACGTGGAGCTTCATGTGGTGGTAGCGGTTGCTTTGGTCCTCCCACGTATAGTCGATGTCGTTCACCCACCAGAACAGTTGCTCGCGGTTGCCCCAGTGGTGGCGGCGCTGGTCCTTCGGGCTGAGCCTGTGCAGTCCGTAGACCTCCTCCCAAACGGAGGGCAGGCATGCATCCGGCAGCACGATCATGAAGTCCCAGTGGTAGGCGCGGCAGAGCGTCATCACCGGCCCGTTCGGGTAGAGCCCGTCCATCACCAGAACAAAGCACACCCGCGGGAAGGCCTGCTTGAGACGCTGCGCCAGCCGCTTGAAAGCTTTATGCTCGCTGTCCTGTTTGGTCTCGGGGCCGGCCGCCGGGTCATTCTCGCAAAACTCGAAGAGCAGCGGCAGGCTGACGCCATGCGGGCCGACGAGCACCGCTTCGAGGACGTAGGCCTGATACTTGATGCCGTCCGGCCCGCTCTTCCTGTGTAAAGCCTCCGGTGCGAAGGTGGTGTCCCCGGTCCACTTCTGCGTGCCGTCGATCGCCACGACATAGCCCTCGCGCGCCAGCCAGGCACCGAGCTTCTTGTTGCGCATCAGATGGCGGATCGTGGCGATCAGCACCTCGAGGAGGTCCTCGGCCGGGATCTCCTCGAGGAAGCGCGCGACGGTGTCCGCATGCGGGACGGTGTCGAGGTCGGGGAATACACTCCGCAGGTTCTCCCAGAACGTTGGCATGCTGAGTTCCCGGTTCGCCTGGCGACGCGAGCCGATCTGATAGATCGCCATCAGCAGGGCGAAGGTCAGCACCACCGCCCCCTTGTGTTTGACGCTGCCGGGACGGCGTGGGTCCGCGAGCTTTGCAAAGCGGGCGAAGATGCCTGGCAGCAGGGCGCGCAGCACCTGCAGCTGGGCCTCTGCGCTCTCCCGCCTGGCAGCCTGCTCCTCGGCCCCGGTCTTCCAGTGACTCGTGCGATTCGGCAGCGTCGACGGATGGACAGCGCTCGGGTTACGCATTGTCCTCGTCGCCCGCGATCACCGGCAGCGGCTTCAGCAGCGCCCGGCGCCAGTCCCGCCGCAGCGGGTGGACGAAGATCGTCTTCTTGGCCAGCGCATGCTCGTTCTTACGATCTTGCCGGCCGCGCCCCGCCGTCTCGCCGAGGGGCAGCCAGTTCGCCGCCAGGTAGCTCGTGCCTTGCCACGGCGGTTCCACAAAGGTTTCCAGGAGGATTGGGGCGTAGCCGTAGCGCACAGCCCAGTCCTGCGGCACCTGCCGTGACGCGAGCGAAAGTACGTGGCTCGCCAGATGCGGAACCTCGATCCCGGGCAGGATCAGAAACCGGCTTTGGTTCACGATCCGCACACGGAATCTCGCGCGCTCTTCCCTGGTCCAGCCGATCCACATGTCGCGCGCCAAGACCGCCTTCGCCGCGGCCCCGAACAGCATGGCGCCGACGATCCGCTGCTCCTCGCCGTCCTGCACCTTCAGCCAATACCGCTGATGCGCCCCGATCGGCCGCCGGTAGCCAAGATAGTGATATGCCGCCAGCGTGGCGTTGAACGTGCGCAGTTCCTCTGCCGGCACAGCCTCCACCGTCACCGGGCGCACCGCGGCGAGCTGCGCCCGGAGCTTCCGCAGTGCGATCGGCGCCGCCGCAGCGTCCGCAAACCCCTTTGGCCCCGTTCCCTGCTTTCCTGGTAGGCGGATCACGCCCTCCGCCTCCATCTGCATCAGCAGCAGCCGACAGGCATCCACTTTCAACCGCCCGTTCGGCGCCCTCCACGGCAGGTTCTCGCACAATGTCGCAGCTATCTCCCAGCGACTTAGGCCGCTGAACCGCCGCAACGTCGCCTTGATATGTGCTATGTCCTCCAGGCTGAAGTGTCGGTCGCCCACCCAGAACGGTTCCTCGAATGTTCGCATGAGAGAATGCGCGGGCCCCCTTCGATACCGTCTCCGACGATATCATCGCAGGCCCGCTGCAGCTTGTCCAGTACCCCTATGCGACGAACTAATCCCAGCCTGTGCCCAGAACCGCGCTCCAACGCGGCCCCTCGCGATGATGCGTCAGCACTGTTTCGCATGGACCGCATCGGCGCGATGCCTGCAGGGAAACTTGTACGACTTCTTCCGTGCCGGGCGATGTCGGGTGGACCTGCGCCCCGATCTCGCGCCGCCGCAGTTCGGAAGCCGGCGTCAGCGCAAGGACCTGGCCGAGCTGCGCCTCCGGCGCGTCGACGGTGAAGCGCTGTCCGTCCTTAGCGCGTTGCGGGCGCGCAGGCAGGTCGAGCGGGGGCAGTTCTGCCACCTCGCGGGTTCGCCCTGATCGCGCGCAGGGCCATGTGGTGCGCACCGCCGCGGCCAAGCCGCTCCCACTGCAGGTCGCGTCTTGCGACCACGTGGATCTCTGCCCCGGCGCCGCCGGTAGAAAAGGCCGCGACGTCCATCTGGCCGGCTTGGCGGCTCGCAGTTCCGTCCCACGGCTCTTCGCCCGCTGGCAGCCTAAAGATCAGCCACCAGCCGCATGCGCGCAATCCTGGAAAGGCAGGACGCGCCGCCTGCACGAGGGATCCGCCGGCCCAAATGCGGCGGATCCCGCGCCAAGACTTGTGCGCGCCTAGTGCGCCGGCTCGTGGTGGTGGTGGTGGAAATGCAGCTGGGACGCGACGAACATGTGATAGAAGATCTCGACGATACCGATCACGACGCCGATGAGCAGCGCCTCGCCGAAGGAGATCGTGGCGACCTGCGCGCGTGCCGGGTTCAATAGAGCCATCGCAACCCAGAGCGTGACCGCCGCCAGCAGGATGTCGGCGATTACGGCAACCGTGTTGCCGTACATGCGCAGGATGGCGAGGTCCCCGATCAGGTAGGCAACCACCGTGAGGATCGCGGCGTACAGCCAGACCGGCTGGAACACGATGCCCAGCACACCGAACATCACGGCCAGCACCAGCCAGACGGCCACGAACTTGACGAGCAGCAGCATGGCCTGTTTCATATCGAGCCCTCCTCTCGTCGGCCTGCTTCCCTAGCCTGCCTCGCCGAAGCCCCGCCTATCATGGCGCCGCTGCTGGCAAAGAGGGCGACGTGCAGGGGAACACCGCCGCACGGGGGGATGATTTTGGTCGCGAGAGCTTGACGCACAGTGCTGCGCTCCGCCGGTGATCTCGTCTGAGCGCTGATCTGCGCCACTTTTCGATCGCTGCTCCGTGGCCGCGCAGCGACCCGGACTGCTGCCGCCGTGCAGCCTGGCATCCGGCGTGAGCCGCGCGACCCGCAGGTGGACCCGGCACGCGCAAGAGCCTGAACCGCCAGAACATAACCTGCTGCAGGTTGCGCTCGTCATGGCCGTGGCCCAGCACGTGGTTGGCGGACGACCTGTTCGGCCGGCTTGGGGCAGGACGGCGCGGCGGCGCGTCGCCTCCGCAAAGATGCGCGTCAGGCCAGCTTGAAGCGCGCGAGGGCCTGCTGCATCGCCTGACCCGCACCGCTCAGGCTGGCGGCCGTCTCCTGGACGCGCGCGATCGCGTCGCCCAGCTGGTCCTGCGCCGAGAGGATCTCCTGCGCCTGGGCCGCCGTCTCCTCGGAGCCGGCGGCAACCTGTGAGATGATGCCGTCCACCGATCCCGCCGAAGCCGCCATCTCCTCGGCGGCGGCACTGGTCTCCTCCGTGATCGCGGAGATGTCGGCCATCGTCCGCGCGATGGCGCCGCTCAGCTCGTCCACGCCGCGGGCCAGCGCGATCGCCGGGCGGAGCTGCTCGCTCGCAGAGCCGATGGCGGCCTCCACGCGGCCGAACGCCGCCTGCACGGCGTCCCCCGTCGCCACGAGGCGCTGCACGTGGGTCGCGCTCTGCTCGGCCGCCACGCGGGTGTCCTCCGCTGACCGGATGATGCCCGCGACCAGTTGATCGATCTCCGCCACCGCCGACTTGGTGCGGTCCGACAGGGTGCGCACTTCGTCCGCCACCACGGCGAAGCCCTTGCCATGCTCGCCTGCCCTCGCCGCCTCGATCGCCGCGTTCAGGGCGAGAAGGTTGGTCTGCGCCGCGATGTCGCCGACCAGGGTCGTGACCTCCGCGATCCGTTTGGCCTGCCCGTCCAGGGCGACCATCAGGTCGCGCACCCGCATCGTGCTCTCGCCCACCGCGCTTTGCGCCCTGCCCGCCTCGGTCACCGTCGCCTCGCCCGACGCGACCGCGTCGCGCTCATCCTGCGCAACGGCCTCCACGGTGGTGAGGGCCTGGGCCATCTCCTTCGCCCGCTCCGCGCTGTCACCGCTGTCCCGGGAGGCCTCCGTGGCGCGGATCGCCTGCTCCTGTGCGCCGTGCGCCACCTGCTCGATGGCGACCCTGAGCTCGTGCACCGTGCTGGCGGCGTCCTGCATGCCGGCCCGCTGGCTTGTCGCGGCGTCGTTCACGTTGGCGATTGCCGCGCGCACGTTCTGCACGGCCGCATCCGAGCGGCGTGCCGCCGTCAGCAGGGCCTCGCTGCCCGCCGCGACCTCGCCCGCGCTGCGGATCATCTGCCGCGTCAGATCGCGCAGGTTCCCGACCATGCCTCTCGCCGCCTCGCCGAGACGGGTCGTCTCGTCCCGGCCGCTGAAGCGCGGCGGATCGGTGGAGAGGTCGCCCGCCCCGACGCGTTCCATCGCGACCACCACCGCGTCAAGCCGCGAGGCGAGGTAGCGCGCGAAGAACACGCCAAGCGGCAGGGCCACGGCGACCGCCACGAGTCCGACGAAGCCCGTCAGGATGCGCATGACGCGCGCCAACCCCAGGAGACGGGCCGTCGCCAGGCCGACGAAGTTCCTGCCGGTGGCGTCTTGTGTCGCGCGGTCGAGCAGATGGTCTTCGCCGGCCGCGGCAGGAGCTGCGCCGACAAAGATGAGCCGCCTGCCCTGCAAGGTGTCGCCCGCCCGGATCTGCGTGATGCCAGCGTCGACGGCGTTGACATACGCCGCCTGCTTCGCATCGATCGCCGCCACGTCAGCCGAGAGCCGCGCAATGCCCAGGTGGCGCGCCGTCTCGACATCCTGGGCGAATGCAGCGACGTCCTTGCGATAGGTGCCGAGGTTGGCCGCCGCGTCATGCCCCAGCGCGTAGAACTGCGCCGCTCCGCGAAGTTCGTAGAAGTTGGCCCGCATGTCGGCGATGGTGGCGGCTGCCTTGTTGTACCGCTGGATCTGAGCTGCATCGCTCTGCACCGTGCCCAGGATCAAGAAGCCGCCGACCGCGAAAAGGGCGATGATCAAAGAGGCACCAATGGATGTCCCCATGATCTTTTGCCCGAATGTCCTGAGCATGGTATCCCTCCGCCGACCTAAGACATAGGGAATTCGCCCACCTGCTGCCCAGATTGTGCATCCGCATGCAGGACACGTCGATAGGCCCACCTGCTTGCGGGGAATCATTGCTGCATTCGGGCGGAGCTCGGTGGTCCATCCGGGCCCACGCTTCACCACACGACCGTACAGCTGGACGTGGCCGGGTCACCTGCGCCGGTAGACCGTGGCGCGCTCCGCGCCCGGGCAACCGCGTTCTTGCCGCCCGCGGGTTCACCCCGCCCCGGCTACCGCCAGCCTCTGGTACGCCGCGCGGATGTCCGCCACCAGCCGCGGTCGCAGGTTCGGTCTGCGCCAGACGGCGAGCGGATGGTAGCTGACATCCAACGGCCGTCCGCCGAAGCTGAGGGGAACGCCGCGACTTGCCCGCACCGTCGTCTCCCCGCCCACCAGGGCCTGCACAACCGTGTTGCCCAGCGCCAGAAGCACCCTCGCCGGGCTCTCCTCCACCTGCCTGAGGAGCAGCGGCACCCAGACCGCGTTGGCCGCCACGCGATCGTAGGCCCGCCGGGGTCTGGCCTTGTAGAGGAAAAAGACCTGCACCTCGCTCTGCGGAACCCCAGCCTCGCTCAGCGCGAGACGCAGCGCCTGCCTGGTCGGGCAGACGAAGCCGACGCCGTTCGCGGACTCGCGCAGGCCCGAGTTGACCATGATCAGAGCGAGGGCCCCTTGGGTTCGCCTTCCCCCCAGACGATCCGCGGACCGCCTGAGACCACCCGGCTCAGAAGCGCCGCGTCGGCGTACGAAGGCACATCATGTTCCGGCCACGGCTCAAGACCATGCTGCATGCCCCGCAGTGTGCCACGGCGCAGGATGCCTCATGCCACCCGGCCTTTTCGCACCTACGACGTCCGCCCGTCGGGCCAACGAGCCGCGGAGCCAGGCTAAGGCGCCCTGCCGCAATCGGGCGCGAAAGCGCACCCCGCGCAAGGCGGCAGGCGGCCCTCGATGCGCAACACGGCGCTCTCAGGCAGACGGCCCATCCTGCCCAGCTGGTCGATCGCCGCAAGCACGAGCTCGGGCTCCATGCCCAGGTGACGGGCGAGTTCCCCGGCGGTCCAGGTCTGCCGGGCGCGCAGCGCGGCCTCGATCCGCCCAAGCACAGGCGCCACCCCCAGTTCAGCTGAAGCCCAGCAGCACGCCGACGCGTTCGACGATCAGTCCGACCGCGAAGGCGACCAGGACGTTGACGGCGACGCCCAGGCCGGCCCAGCCCCAGCCGCCGCTCTCCCTGCGCATCTGCACCACGGTGGAGAGGCAGGGGACGTACAGCATGTAGACCACGAGATAGGTGAACGCGACGAGCGGTGTCATGGCCGACGTCAGGGCATGCGAGAGGGAGAGATAGCCCTGGCCCGCACCGAACAGGACCCCGAGCGTGGAGAGCGTCGTCTCCTTGGCGACGAAGCCGAACAGGATGGCGACCATGAGCCGCCAGTCGAAACCGTAGTGCCCGCCGAAGATCGCGAGAGCGTGGCCGAGGCGACCCGCCCAGGATTGCGCGAGGGGCGCTCCGACGGGGAAATACGTCAGAGCCCAGATGGCGAGCGTCGCCCAGATCAGATACCACCAGATGCGGCTGAGAAACAGCCAGACGCGATGCCAGGTCGCGAGCAGGACGTTGCGCAGGGATGGCCAGTGGTATTGCGGCAGTTCCAGCACGAGCGGCGCCGGATCGGTCGGCAGGATGGTACGGCGGTAGAGCCACGTGACCGAGGTCAGGGTCGCGACGCTGATCAGGAGAAGCCCGATCAT
This sequence comes from Bacillota bacterium, assembly GCA_021847575.1. Classification (GTDB taxonomy): domain Bacteria; phylum Bacillota; class Sulfobacillia; order JAJZYS01; family JAJYTV01; genus JAJZQO01. The sequence goes on from JAJZQO010000021.1 coordinate 26,113, forward strand.
GGCCAGCGCGCCGCCTGGACCAGGGAAGAACGCGGCCGTCATCACCGCCATCACGCCGAGTCTCGCGTTGCAGGGTATGAAGGGGATGACCAGGTTGGCGAGCAGCCGGTCGCGCGGATTCTCCATGACGCGCGTCGCCGAGAGGGCCGGTACATTGCAGCCGTAGGCGGACACAAGCGCGAAGAAGCCCTTCCCGTGCAGGCCGATGCGCTCCATAAAGCGATCGACGAGCACGGAGGCGCGCGCCATGTATCCGGTGTCCTGCAGGAACTGGTAGACGACGAAGAAGACGGCCATGTAGGGCACGAAGGAGAGTACCGCGCCGACGCCCGGGAAGATGCCCTGGGCCACGAGGCTGCGGACGGCAACGGGCAGGCCAAGGGAGCTCGTCGCCGCCGCCGTGGCCCCGCCCGCGGCCACGAGCGCTCTGTCCACCCTGGCTGAAAGCGGAGCGCTCGCGACGAACGCGAGCCAGAAACCCGACGCGAACACGGCGCCCATGATTGCGTAGCCGAGCAAAGGATGGAGAAACAGCCCATCGAGGCGCTCCGTCTGGTCCCGGCGCCACGGCGGGCGGCGCGCGACGGCCCGCAGGACCTCGGCGATGAACGTGTAGCGGGCGTCCGCGACGATCAGGGCGATCTCCTGCGGCCGCGGCGGACCCGGGTCCACGCCGTTGCCGTCAGCCGGGCGGGCAAACGTTGCCACCCGGCCGCCAGCCGCCGCGGCAGCGGACGGCCCGGCCAGCCGGGCGACCTCCCCGCCTCCGGGCAGTTGCGCGACGTAGCGGAAAACCTCTTCGTCTCCCTGGACTAGCTGCAGGGCCAGCCACTTCGCGGCATGGTGCCCGACCTCGGGCAGGGCTGCAACACGGGCCGTGAGCGGAGCGACGAGGCCTTGACGCAGCCACCCGGGGTACCCGACGGGCGGCTCCGGCGCCTCGGCAGGCCCCGCGGCCACCCGTTTCGCCTCCTTGATCAGGCTGCTCAGCCCAAAGGACCGCGCGGCGATCGTCGGCACCACGGGCACACCGAGCAGTTGCCGCAGTCGCTGGACGTCTACCCTGAGGCCCTGCCGCTTCGCCGCGTCCATCATGTTGAGGGCGACGACGACCTTCGGTGTGAACTCGATGAGCTCCAGGACGAGATACAGGTTGCGCTCGAGGCTCGTGGCGTCGGCGACAACGATCACGACGTCCGGCCGCTCCCGGAGCAGGAACCTCAGGGCGACGCGCTCCTCCTGGGAATAGGCGGTCAGGGAGTACGTGCCCGGAAGGTCGATAACGTCGATGACCTCGTGCGAATCCGCCATGCGGCCTGTCACGTAGTCGACCGTCGTGCCGGGCCAGTTCGCGACCTCCTGGTGCCGACCTGTCAGGGCGTTGAAGAGCGTGGTCTTGCCGACGTTGGGGTTGCCTGCTAGCGCGATCCGCATGGCGGCCTCCCTTCGCCCATCAGCGCCGCAAGAGCACGCTGATCTGCTGCGCGTCCCTCAGGCGGACCGCGATCCTCGTACCCCGCACCACGATCTCAACCGGCCCGTGGAAGGGAAGCCGTCGCAGCACCGCAAGCGGGCTGCCAGGGGTGATGCCTAGCGCCAGCATCCGCTGGCGGAAGGCGGGATGGCCCAGCACCTCCTGGACCTGCCCCTTCGCGCCCGATGCGAGGTCCGACAGCCTGACGGCGGGCACCGAGGCCACCCCTTTTCCGCTCCGGGCGGCACGCGGCCCCGCGCGAGCCCCTTCGGCCCCGCCTCGGCCCGCCGACCGCGCGCTCAGCAATCTATGTGGCAGCGTGCGCGGCTAGCCCAAGCCGGCCGGCGCACGGGGCGGTGCGCCCAACCCCGTGCGCGGGGACGCCGCGAGCCGGGCCAGACCTTCGTCCAGCCCGGCTCCGAGGGACGCCTGCGGGTAGCCTTGGCAGGCCCCGTCTCTCCTCAGGGGCGCACGGCGACCAGTACGGCCCAGGACTTCACGAAATGCAGCCCGTCGGACTCGTCGTGCATGTGCAGTCCCTCGCGCTCCGCGGCGGGCGCCGCGCGCAGCACAGACTCGATAGACGCGAGTTCCACCTCGCCGGGCGGGATGGGCGAGAGCCAGCGGGTGAGCGAGAGGTCCTCGCTCCTCGTCTCCACGGCCTGCACGGCGAATCCGGCCGCCTCCACCGCGGCGCGCCAACCCTTCGGCGACAGCGCCGACCGGTGCGAGGAGTCCCGCACGCGCTCGATCCTGTTCAGGAGGTCGACCGCAGGGTCGTCCGCCGTCATGTCCGAGATCGCCAGCCTGCCGCCTGGCGCGAGCAGGCGGCGCGTCTCGCGGAGGAAGCCCGGGATGTCCTCGAAATGGTGCGCCGCGCGGCGGCAGGTGGCGATGGTGAACGAGGCGTCCGGCAGCGGTACCGCTGCCGCGTCGGCGAGCAGGGTTGTCACGGCGAGGCCGCGCTCCGTCGCGAGGCGGGTCGCTTCGTCCAGCATCGCCTGCGTGATGTCCACGAGCACGGCCTCCGCGATCATCGGCCTCAGATGGAACGCGGTGTGGCCGGTTCCCGCGGCGATGTCGACAAGGCGGTCGTCCGGCTGTGGCTGCACGAGTTCGGTGAGCACGGCGAGATCCTGTCCGGCCCTGTGTCCCTGGCTGGCGGTGTACCCGGCGGCATGGCGCGAGAAGAAATCCTGCACGTCCTTCGACATTGTCCGTCCCTCCCGCGCAAGCGTAGCAGGTGGACCTGGCTTCCAGTCATAGCGATTCGCGACGGCCGCCATTCCGATTGGCTGGGCCCAGTGCCCATTCCGCGGCGAATGTCCCGCCAATGCCCAAAGCCATGCCCTATGTCGCCTCAGCCGCCGACATGTCGTATGAGGAGGCCATCCAACACCGCCACCGCGATGCTGAGCAGGGTACCCAGGAGAAAGTATTGCGCGGCATGAGGATCGCGATCGATCTCGCGCCGGCGGAATACGGACTTGGCGGCCACCACCAGGCCGGCGGTGGTGAGGCCCTGGGCGCCGGAGACGGCGACGGCGGCGATAACGATCACGCGTTCGACCAATCCAATTCAGAACGATGTGCGGGCGAAGGATTCCGATTCGGACACGTCCAGGTCCGAGGCGGGCGCCGCCTGGATGGCGGCAAGCTTACCCTCCCCGTCGGCCGGCGGGGCGATCAAGCGCGGCATCCTGGGCAGGAGCGGACGCAGGGACGCCTGTAGAAGGAACCCCGCAATTCACGTGCCGAGGACGACCAGGATCGCCACCTCGTAGGGGCTGGGTCCATGCCGGCGGCGGACCATGCCGGCACCAGGGCAAGGGGCGCCAGCAGGCCGTAGGCGGTGAAGAGCAGCGCCAGCACGGCGACGTGCACGATCTGATCAGCGGTCAGCCAAGGCCACTCCGGCCCGACGGGCCACCTCAGGCGCAACCTCGCCTTGGCCCAATCCTGCACGAGGTGCGCGAGCCCCACCGACAAGGCGAGCAGGATAAGCCAGCGTCCGCTCGCCAGGAGCCCGAGCGCGACCACCATGGCCGTCACCACGCCGCCATGGAGCAGGTGGGCCGAAAGCAGGCCCTCGCGCTTGCGAGCCGCGAGGCGGTCCGTCTGCAGGACGAAATCGCTGAGGAAGTGCGCCAGGACCGCAGCCATGAAGACCGTCATCGGCGCGCCTCCCTGTCTTCCGCCCCCCAATGCGTGTACGAAGCCACGAAGGCCAGCAAGGCACGCAGACCGTCCTGCATCGCGGCAAGCTGGTCCGCGCCGGCGCGGTGAAGCGCAAGGCTGACGGTAGGCTGGCGTACGCCGTGGCGGCGGGCGATCTCACTCTGGCGGTAACCCAGGATCAGGTCGGTGAAATATGCCCTTTGCGTGCGCGTCATGCTCCTGGCGGCGACGTTGATCATGTGGGGATACGCTTGTAGGGCGGCACTGAGCTCTGGTTCCCCCGCGACCTCGATCTCAAGGGCGACCGCCGCCCCGGTGGCCGACTTGGCTGCACCGACCGCCTCCCGGGCCGACTTGAACGCGGTGCCGTTCAGTTCGTGTACCGACTGCCCCGCTATCGCCGACGCCACCTGCGAGATCTCCCCGATACCCACGCCCATGTAGAACCCGAGTTCGCCCAGAACGCTGCGAACATGGAGGTAGAGATCCCAGATGTCGGCGGGGTAAGGCAGCACCCCTTCGACCTCGTCGCCCCATGCGATCTGGAACATGGAGCCAGGCACTTCAGCCTGAAGGGATTGGGCCAGCCGCCTGAGCTCAGGGGTGAGGTCCGGATACCGCACAGACGCCTGTACATCGATGATCACGACAGCGAGCGCCAAGCCACCCTCTCCTCGGCACCATCGTGCATAACTGTATTGTCTATGTCAATTCCGACATTGTGTTTATCGTAATGCTCCAGGACCTATGTGCAATGCAGTTGTCGCCCGCATCTCCCGGCAGCAACCCGAAGAGCGACAGACAGCGGCGTGTGGCAACCCCAAGGCGAAGACCCGCCGGGCCGGAGGAGACCTCCGGCTTTGCTGGAGGCTGGTCGGAGCACCGCAATGGTGCGATTCTAGAACACAATGCGCCGCCACAGGCAACTGACGCGACAAAGTCGTTCAAAGCTGTTGCCTAATGGCTCTCTGGGGTTGCCCGCCCCGACAACCTGCGCAGGCCAGCAAACGTTGAAACCTGCTCTCGGAGCAGGTTTCAACGTTCTAGTTTTTTGGTGGAGCCGAGGGGAGTCGAACCCCTGACCTCTTGAATGCCATTCAAGCGCTCTCCCAACTGAGCTACGGCCCCGAAAGGCGCTGGACGCACACGCGTTCCAGACACGCCACTAACTATAGCCGCGTCGTGCCCGAGCGTCAAGAAACGGATCTTGCGACCCGGTCATGTCTTACTGCTCTTCGCCCACCGGAGGTTCCTCCTCAAGATGCATCGGCACCATGCCGATCACGATGTCGGTGCGTCGGCGCAACGCAGCCGCCAGCAGCGTCCCCATGCGGTTGTGCAACAGTCCTGTCAGGCTGCTTGTCGGAACCATCTCCGGTACAAGCACGAACAGGCGCTCGCCTTTGGCGCGCTCGAGCGAGTTGATGAACCGAACAACGGGACGGACGATGGAATGGTACTGCGACTGCAGCGTCACGAGCCGTGCCGGAGGTGCCCACTCCACCCACTCCGCCTCGAGCCGCTTGAGCTGCTCGTCGTCTTCTTCGAAGAACACCGCCAGGGCGATCACGTCGTCACTGATCGCGAGCGCATGCTCGAGGGCCCGACGCGTCAGCGTGGAGAGCCTCGGCGAGATCGGGACGATCACGATCGGCCTCGGCTTCGGCACGACCGCCGCGGGCCGTCTGCCCGGTTCGAGCACCTCGTCCACGCGCGCGTAATACCGCCGCACGCGCTGGAACAGCAGCATGAGCAGAGGTATCGCCAGCACAACCACCCACGCGCCTTCGAGGAATTTGCTCAGCACGAAGATGACGGTCGCGGCGGCCGTGGCCAGGGCGCCCACCGCGTTGAGCGCCGCGCGGAGCACCCAACCGTGCGGGCGGGCATGCCACCAGTGCAGGACCATGCCGGTCTGCGACAGAGTGAAACCCGTAAACACCCCGATCGCGAACATGGGCACGAGCGCTTGGGGGTCGCCCCGCACCGCGACCAGAAGAACCGCCGCGGCGACAGCGAGCACCCAGATCCCGGACTCGAACACGAGGCGATCGCCGCGCATGGCGAACACGTGGGGCATGTAGTCGTCCTGTGCCAGTATGCTCGCCAAGAGCGGCAGTCCCCCGAACGAGGTGTTCGCGGCCAGCCCGAGCACCGCCACCGTCGCCAGAGACACGAGGTAGTAGACCCAGCTGTACCCGACCGAGGCGCCCATCACGCGGCTGAGCAGCGTCTCGTGCCCGCCTGGGCGCACCCCCACGCGGATCGCGAGCAGGGCGATGCCGAGCAGCATCGCGGCCAGAATGCCGCCCAGGAGCCATTCGGTGCGCTTGGCGCGCTGAACGCGCGGCTGCCGGAATAGCGGCACGCCGTTGGCGATGGCCTCGACGCCGGTCAGGGCCGTGCAGCCGGCAGCGAACGCGCGAAGCAGGAGAAGCAAGCCGACGGGCGCCGCGGCACGCGGCAGGGCGGAAGCCCCCGCATAGACGCCGCGGTGGACCAGGCCAAAGACGAGAATCCCAAGCAGGCCGAAGATGAAAATCATTGTCGGCAACAGGAACGCCCTAGCGCTCTCGCCGACCCCGCGCAGGTTGAGGAAGGTGACGAGGGCCAGGAGCGCAAGGCAGAGCGGCAGCGTCCAAGGAAGCAGAAGGGGAAACGCCGAGGTCAGCGCGCTGATGCCCGCCGCGACCGAGATCGCCACGGTCAGGATGTAATCGACGATCAATGCGGCAGCCGCCAGGTGGCTTGCGCGCACGCCGAGGTTTCGCCTCGAAACGGTGTAGGCCCCTCCGCCTCCGGGGTAGGCCTCGATGACCTGGCTGTACGACAGGACCAGCAGCAGGAGTAGGCCGACGATCGCAAGCGTGATCGGCAGGAGATAGCGCAGCGCGGCGGCGCCCGCGGTCACCAGGATGATGGCGATGGCCTCGGGCCCGTAGGCGACCGACGATAGGGCATCAAGCGAGAGGGCCGCCAATCCCTCCGACGTGCCGATCTCCTCCGCCTGGGCCTCACGGCTCTTGAGCGGCCGGCCGACGAGCAGATGCCAAAGATCCACACCTGTGCGGCTCGAGCCGCCTCCCCCTTTTGGCGGACGACCTTTCTACAGTCTATCGCTTGCGCGGGCGTAATTAAAGGCGAGCGGCTGCGCCTGCGGCAGGCTCCACGCGCGCTGGGATGGTATTATCAGGATCGCAAGGTTGGAGATCCCCAATGGGAGGAACCACCATGGGTGCATTTCGGCAAGGTTTCGCCGCGATCGCGCTGATCGCCCTCGCAGGCTGGGCCAACGCGGGCCAAGCGGCCGCGCCGCGTGGCGGCAAGCACGTCCAGCCTCGCCCGATCGTCGTCGTCGGCGGTGAGCGCACAGCCCGCCTGCCCCTGACCCTCAGCGCAATCAGGAAGCGCGTAGCTCAGTCAGGCGACACACTCGTCAAGGCCATGCGCCTGGACGGCGGTTTCCTCATCGAGAGTCGCGGTGGAGGCCTGGTGGCGTTCACGTACTGGAGCGCGGGCACGGGCCGGGCCTACACGCTGCCCGTCGGCCCGGTCACGCGCATGAAGGTCGTCCAGACGCTGGGCGACACCGACATCACATTGCTCAACGAAGCCACGGACGACGACGGCTCCTACTGGCCGTTCCCGTACCTGCTGCGCTGCGTGCGCAGCGGCGAAACCTCACAGTTCGCATGTCTGCGCGAGCGCGCCTACTTCCCGCTGACAAGCGGCGCGATGTTCGGCAGCAAGCCCTATGAGACCCTGACCGGCATTGTCCCGACGCTGGACGGGGTCGAGCTCGCGTTCGGGCCGGAACAGGACCTGGGCGAGTTCTGGGCCGACTACACGTCGATACCGCCGACCCGCGTCTCCTTCGACCCTGCGGCGGATGTCCTGCTCATCACCTTCAGCCATGCTGTCGTGGGCAAGGGCCTTGTCGCCCCGGCTCGCGGCAACGTCTTCATCCAGGCCGTCGCAGCGCGTCAGGACGGACCGAACGTCGCAGTCGCCCTCACACTCGTCAAGTCCACGGCCCAGTATTACACCGGCAGCATCGAGCACGCGCAGGAGCTGCCGTTCCTCGAACTCCGGTTCGCCTCTGGCACGATGAATCCCACAGGCATCGACCTCGAGTACTAGCCGCACTTGACGGTCCGGGGCCCTTGGCGGCGCGAAGCTCGGCCGCACGTATCAAACATCAAAGCGACTCGTCCGACAGGTCCTCGACGCTTAGCACGGCCGCTCCGTCGACGCGGCTCGCCTTCATGTCCCGCAGGGCCAGGTTGGCGTCCCTGAACGGGTAGATGGTGTGCTCCGCACGGATGTCGAGCCGGTCCGCCAGGGCCATGAACTCATGCGCATCCTGCGCCGTGAGGTTCGCCACGCTGCGCAGGGTGCGCTCGCCATAGAGCAGCGCGTACGGCATCCTCGGGATGTCGCTCATGTGGATCGCGTTGATCGCCACCGTGCCGCCTGGCCGCACCGCGGCCAGGGCCCGCGGCACCACGTCCCCAACGGGCGCGAACGTCACCGCACAGTCCGCGGCATGCGGCGCCCGTTCGTCGAGACGACCGGCCCAAGCGGCGCCCAGCGAGATCGCAAGGCGCCGGTGCGATTCCCCGCGGGTGTAGACGTAGACCTGCGCGCCCTGGCGCGCCGCGAGCTGCAGCACGAGGTGGGCGGAGGCCCCGAAGCCGAAGAGGGCGACACTCCTGCCCGGCTCGAAGCCCGAGAGGCGCAAGGACCTGTAACCGATCACGCCGGCGCACAGGAGAGGCGCGGCGGCCGCCGTGTCCAGCCGCTCCGGAATGGGCACCGTGTAGGCGAACGGCACCGTCATCCACTCGGCGTAGCCCCCATCGCCGTGCAGGCCGTTGAACTCCGCCCGCTCGCAGAGGTTCTCCTCGCCACGCAGACAGGCGGGACAGGTGCCGCACGCCCTGCGCAGCCAGTACGCCCCGAGGCGCGTGCCAAGGGCCGTCCGCGGCACGCCTTGCCCGACCGCATCGACGAGGCCGATCACCTGATGACCCGGCACGATCGGCAGGCGCGGCAGGGCGAGCTCGCCCTCGGCGGTGTGCAGATCGGTGTGGCAGACCCCGCACGCCGCAACGCGCAAGCGCACTTCGCCAGGTCCCGGTTCGGGCATGGGCAGTTCACGCAACACCAGTGGTCCCTCGGACCCCTCCGCGATCTTGGCAGGCCTCTCGAGCGTCCATGCGCGCATCGCGTTCCACTTCCTCACGCAGGGCCTATCCTTGGCAAACCTCATCGTGCCGCACAGTCCGCGAAGGCGCAAACGCAAAAGAGGACGGCATCTCCCGAGACGCGCAGGGAGGGCCAAAGGGCAAGTGGGCGAAGAGGGTTGTACCGGGCCTCGGCCCGGATCCGGACCATGCGCGCGAGGAGGAATCGTGGGATGCGCGTCTACATTTCGGCCGACATCGAGGGCACGGCCGGCGTCAGCGGCCGGTCGCAGACCGCGGTGACCGGCGAGGGCTACCAGGCCGCCTGCCGCCTGATGACGGAGGAGGTCAACGCCGCCGTCGACGGTGCCTTCCGCGGCGGAGCCCACGAGGTCGTGGTGAACGACTCCCACGGCCAGATGCTGAACATCATCCTTGAGCTCCTGGATCCCCGCGCCGACCTGCTGCACGGCGCCCCCAAGCCATGGAGCATGGTCGAGGGGCTCGACGGCTCCTTCGACCTCCTGGTCTGCACAGGCTACCACGCGAGGGCCGGGAGCGCAGGCACCCTGGCGCACACCTACAGCAGCGCCGTCGTGCATGAGGTGACGCTCTGCGGCGCGCCTGTGGGGGAGTTCGCGCTGAACGCGTACTACGCGGGCAGCTACGGTGTCCGGGCAGGTGCCGTCGCCGGCGACGACGAGCTCGAGCGCGAGGTCAGGGCTCTCTCGGGGGCCATCCGCTTCGCTCGCGTCAAGGAGGCGCGCGGGCGTTTCGGCGCGCTGTCCAAGGGCGCCGAGCGGTCGCGCGCCATGATCCGCGACGCGGTGGCGGACGCCTGCAGTGCGCAGGACCTGCCGGTTCTCGCGCCGCCCGAAATGCCGGACCTCGTCGCCACCTTCATGCATCCGGGCCAGGCCCAGGTGGCAGCGCTCTGCCCTGGCTCAGAGCGCGTCTCGCCGGTTTCTCTGCGCTTTCGCCATCCCGAGTTCCGGGAGGTCTTCCGGGCCCTGCGCGCCATGATCACGCTCGCCTCGACCGTCTAGCAGCGCAAGCGGCGGCGAGCCCCTGCCCGCCATGAAGGCGGGCAGGGGCTCGCGTCGTCTATACTTCGGCGAGGCGCGGGGCATCGCCCCAGAGGCGCTCGAGATCGTAGAAGCGGTGCGCTTCCGGCAGCATGACGTGCACCGCGATGTCCCGGAAGTCCGCCAGAAC
>JAJZQO010000101.1 GCA_021847575.1 Bacillota bacterium
GGATGGGCGTCACGATGCTGCCGCCCATGCCCGCCTTCTACTCCGGCGAGACGACGGTTCAGGACCTCGTGGACCACACCGTCGGCAGGATCCTGGATCAGCTGCAGATCCCGCACAGCCTTGCGCGTCGCTGGGGTGAGCGCAGCCTGGACCCGCAGGCCACCTGAAGGCCGGCCGCCCGAAGCCCGCGAGATCTTATGAAAACGCTGCGCCCGGCGAATGCCGGGCGCAGCCCGTGCCTAGGCCCCGGTTTCCGGAGCAGGTGCCTGCCCGGGCAGGCGATCGAAGACGCCCACCTCCAGCAGTACGCCCGAGGGCAGCTTGAGAAAACCCGCCCTGACGCCCCAGGGGCGGAGGGAGACCGGGGAAGCCCAGCTGCAGCCGGCCGCCACCATCTCTTCGATCACGGCGAGGTCCGTCACAGCCACGCTGATGATCGGCGCCGGAGGTTCCGGCAGCTGCCAGTGCCGCCAGATTTCCGGCGTGACGAGGGCGGCCTCGACACCGGACTTGCGCCACAGCAGATCGTTCGAATACCGCCAGGAGACGCCAAGACGCTCAAGCCAGACCCGTTCCGCATCCGTAAGGGGCAGCGAGATCCAAAGTGCCATGTCATTGCCCGGCCTGGCCTGGCGCGAGCGGGCGCCAAGGCGTCCCAAGGCGCGCCAGACTTTCCCTTTGGCCGAGTTCGCTCCTTTCGCAGGCGATCGGCAGGATGCCGCCGGGCAGCCCGGCCGTGGCAGCCCGGCGCGCGTGGGGAGGGCGAGCTAGGGGCGGGCTGCGCCGATCAACTCGCCAATCGAGCTCACACCCTCGTCGCGCATGAACTGTTCGAGACCCTGCGCGACATCCCAGGGGGCGTTCGGGTTGCGGAAGAGGGCGCTGCCGACCTGCACCGCGCTCGCGCCGGCCATCAGGTACTCGACCGCGTCCTGCCAGGAGACGACTCCGCCGACGCCGATCACGGGTATGCGCACCGCGGCGGTCACATCCCAGACCATCTTGAGGATGATCGGCTTGACGGCGGGACCGCTGAGGCCGCCGCTGCCGGCCGGCGTACCCATGACTGCCTTGCGGCGGCGGATGTCGATCGCCATGCCCGGGATGCAGTTCGCGACCGACAAGGCGTCGGCGCCATAGGCCTCCGCGGCCTTGGCGAACTCCGCGAGCCCGTGCGTATTGGGCGCGAGCTTGACGATCACGGGCAGGCTCGTCGCCTTGCGGACCGCATCGACGACCTTCTCGGTCATGCGCAGGTCCGTGCCGAAGAACACGCCGCCCTCGCTGACATTGGGGCACGAGATGTTGACCTCGATGGCGTCCGCGTCCCGCGGCGAGAGCTTCGCGGCCACCGCCGCGTACTCGTCGACCGTCTTGCCGACGATGTTGACGACGATGGTGGCGTTCTGCTCGCGCAGCCAGGCGACATTGCGCTCGAGGTAGGCGTCGATGCCCCAGTTCTGCAGGCCGATGGCGTTCAGCATGCCTGCCGGCGTCTCGGCGATGCGGATGCCCTGGACACCGTCCCACGGCTCCAGCGACGTGCCCTTCGTGCAGATGGCGCCGAGCTCCTCCAGCGGGAGCCTCCGGCCGTACTCGCGCCCGTAGAGGAAGGTGCCCGCGGCGACCCATACGGGGTTCTTGCAACGCAGGTTGCCGATCGAGATCTGCGTATCCACCGTCATGGCCGCTTGACTCCTTTGAGCCACTCTGCGGGAACGACCGGCCCTTCCCTGCAGGTGCGCCACGTCCCGTCGCCGGCTGAGGTGCAGCCCAGGCATGCGCCGACGCCGCACGCGATGGGGGCCTCCACCGTGACGAGGCAGCGCCGGCCCTCGCCGAGGGCCCTGCCGGCCACCTCCTGCGTGAAGTCCTGCGGCCCCGCGGCCCAGACCTCCGCGCCGGGCATGGCCTCGGCCGCCTCCCGCCAAGCCTGTTCCAGGGTGCCTGCGACATGGCAGGTGATCCGGGACGTCACGCCGAGCAGGCCGGGATCGGGCGAAACAGGCGGTGCGCCGACGCTGAAGAGCGCAACCGGCCGGTCGTGGTGCAGGCCCGCCAGCGCGGCCGCGAGGGCGGCGACGCCATAGCCCGACCCGATCAGCACGAGGGGCGCAGCTGCAGGCTCCGCCGTGACGGGGAAGCCCTTGCCCAGAGGGCCGATGCACTCGACCTCCGTCCCGGTGGCCCAGTCCGCCATCTCCCACGCGAAGGGGGCCGAGCGGTCGAACACGATCGAGACCTGGCCGGCCTCGGGGGAGATGGAGGCGAAGAAGAAGGGGTGCTTCAGGTAGTCGGGTCCCGAGGCGCGCGGCGAGAACGCGGCGCTGCCGACGAGCATGAACTGGCCCGGAGCCGCGCGAGTGGCCAGGGCGGGTGCGTCCAGAACCAGCCGCTGCCAGCCTGCGCCCACCGTGGACGCATCGGCCACCCTGTACGCCTCGAACAGCCAGCCGGCGTCGCTGGGGGAGCGGCCCGGCCGCGTTGCCGCCCGACTCACCATGTGGCGTCCTCGGATCCCGGCACCAGCACCCGCCTGAAGCGGCTGCCCTCCTCGCCGAGCGGCTTGGTCGCGTCGAAGCCGATCTTCTGGCTGTGGCGCCAGATCGGCGCCGACGGGTCGAGGGGGGAACCCACCATGAGCGGCAGCAGCAGGACGTCGTCCTGGGGCTGGACCCGCGTGTAGAGCGCCCAAAGCACTTGGTCCCAGTTGCGCACGTCGATGTCCTCGTCCACGACGATGCAGTATTTGGCCTGCGGCGCCCCTGCGGTCGGGCCGAGCACGGAGAGGATGACGTTGCGGGCCTCGTAGGGCATCCGCTTCTTGATCGAGACGATGGCCACGTAGTACGGGCCGACGGCGTGCACGTCGACGACGTCCGGGGTGGCCTGCTCGGCGTAGCGCCGGACCGATTCGCAGATGGCTGGCCAGCCCATCACATGGTTTTCGGTGGTGGGCATGCCGGTCAGGACCGTCTGATAGATCTTGTTCCGATAGGTGATGGCATCGATCTCGACGACAGCACGGCGGTCTTCCTCGCCATAGGTGCCCGCCACCTCGCCGAACGGACCCTCGAGCTCCCGCACGCCGGGCAGGATGCGGCCCTCCAGCACGAGTTGCGCGTCCGCGGGCACCTCGACGTCGCTCGTGACGGCCTTGACGAGCCCGATCGGCTTGCCGCGCAGGCCGCCCGCCACACCGAGCTTGTCCACGTCGTGCGAGACCTTGGCCTGCGAAGCGAGGTCGATGTATGGCCCGCCGCCGATCACCACGGCGATGTGCAGCGGCTGGCCCAGGTCTTCCGAGTGCAGGAAGGCGCGCGACACGCGGCGCTCCTCGGGAGCGTTCAGTCCAAGCTTGCGCGGACCCTTGAGCTGCAGGCGGTGGATGCCCATCGCGCGGCTGCCGCTGACAGGGTCGTGGGCCATGATGACGCCGGCCGTGATATAGCGGCCCGCGTCGTCCTCGGAGTGGACGGGGATCGGCAGTTGCGTCAGGTCCACGTCATCGCCCGTCAGCACATGGCGCTGGCATTCGCCCTCGCTGACCCGCACGGGCGCGATGGGGTGCTTGACCGCGGCGGCGAACCGCTTGACCAGATCGCTCTCGGAACAGTCGAGCATCTTCGCGACCCGCCGGTAGTTGTAGACGCCGCCGACGACCGTCCAGCCGGGATGGCCCTTGACGGACGGGATGCGGAAAGCCGGCCCGCTGGTGTCGGAAGACTTGCGGATGAGTGCGGCGATCTCGAAGACGGGGTCGACTTCGCGGTCGACGGTGACAGCTTCACCTTGCGCGTCCAGGAACCCGATGACGTCGGCGACGTTGCGGAAGTCCAAGCTCAAATCCTCCCTTTGGTCGGGGTCTCGCTCGGCGCCGGGGCGCCCTTGCGCGCCGCGAGGGCGCGCCACACGCGCTCGGGCGTCAGGGGCAGATCGAACAGACGCACGCCGCATGCCCTCGCCACCGCGTTGGCGATCGCTGGCGCGACAGGCACGATGCCGCTCTCGCCGACGCCCTTGCAGCCGAAGGGACCGGGGCCGTCTTCGTTCTCGATGAGAATGGACTCGAACGTCTCGGGGACATCGGAAAAGGTCGGCACCCGGTACTCGATGAGGTTGCCGTTCAAAAGCTGGCCGTCCTGGTAGACGAGCTCCTCGAACAGAGAGTGGCCGATGCCCATCAGAGCGGCGCCCTCGTCCTGGCCCTCGGCCGTGTCGGGATTGATGGCGAGACCGATGTCGGCTCCGGTGATGTACCTGTCGAGCCGGATGACCCCCGTCTGCTCATCGACGGAGACCTGCGCCGCCCCGTAGCCGGCCTCCCAGTAGGTGGTGGCGCCAGGGCCGAAGCTGCCCGGCTTGACGACGCCGTGGCCGACCACCTCGCCGCCGGGCATGCCGAAGATACGGCGCACCGTGTCGGAGAGCGCCTCCTGGCCCTTGGCGGCGGGGTCGAGCCCGCCCTCCCCCTCGAGCCGCTGGCGGCAGGCGTGCGCCGCCTCCCAGACAGCCTTGCCGACGACAGTGGTGCCGCGGCTCGCGCTAACGCCCTGGTCCCAGGGGATGGCGTCGGTGTCGGGGAGCGTGACGTGAACCGACGTGAAGGGCAGGCCGAGCTCCTCCGCGGCGATCTGCGCCAGAACCGTCCTGATACCCTGTCCCATCTCGACCGCGTCCGCCTGGACCGTCGCGGTGCCGTCGTTGTGCACCCGGACGGTTGCCTGGGCGATCGTGTGCCGGCCGCCGCCGTCCTTGACGCCCACGGCGATGCCGGAGCGCTGCATCGGCCAGCCAAACCGCTCGGCGACGCGTCCCAGTCCCTGCCTGAAGTCGCCGTCGATCGGCGTGTCGGTGGGATTCCAGCGCTCGCCGAGACCGACCAGGTTCTTCATGCGGAACTCGAGCGGGTCAAGCCCCAGATCCTCGGCGATGAGGTCCATGTGCGACTCCACGGCCCACTGGCCCTGCGGCGCGCCGTAGCCCCGGAATGCGCCAGCCGGGACGTGGTTCGTGAAGATCGCCCTCGCCCGCGAGAGGACATTCGGGATGCGGTAGGGGCCGATCGTGCGATACGAAGTCTTGTTCGCGACGCGCGGGCCGATGTCGGAGTACGCGCCGGTGTCCAGATTCACATCGGACTCGCGCGCGGTGATCGTGCCGTCCAGCTTGACCCCCGACTTGATGGTGATGCTGGCTGCGTGGCGCGTCAGGGTGTGGAAGGGATCTTCCATGAGGCGTACCGGCAGCCCGACCTCGCGCGCCAGGTAGGAAGCGAGGGGCTCGTACTTGGTGTAGCACTTGGCGCCGTACGCCCCGCCGATGTACGGCACGACGACCCGCACCTGCTGCAAGCTCAGACCGAAGATCTCGGCGAGCTCCGCGCGGACCGGGTGGGCGTGCTGCGTCGACGACCAGACCTCGAGGCGGGGGCCATCCCAGTGTGCGATCGTCACGTACGGCTCGAGGCTGACGTGCGCCACGGCGGGGAAGGTGAAGGTGTGCTCGAAGATGCGGTCGGCCTCGGCGAATCCTGCCGCGACGTCGCCCCACTTCGTCACCGACTCGTGGCAGACATTGGACGAGCGCTCCTGGCCGCCGATGTCCGAAAGGTCCTTGAAATGACCGGCGGCGTTGGCCTTCGCATGCAGCAGAGGGGCGTCCGGCCTCAAAGCCATGTCCATGTCGAGGGCGGGGAGCGGATCGTAGTCCACGTCGATCAACTCGAGGGCGCGCCTCGCGATATCCTCGTCGGTCGCTACCACGGCGGCGACGGGCTCGCCCTCGAACAGCACCTCGTCGATGGCGAGGATCGGCTGGTCGGGGAAGGCCGGCCCGAAGTAGGGGCGGCAGCCCGTCACATCCCTGCCGACGGCTACCCGAAGCACGCCCGGCAGGCTCGCGGCGGCAGAGGTGTCGATGCTGTTGATCCTGGCATGGGCAAGCGGCGAGCGCAGGAGTTTTGCATAGACCATTCCGGGGACGCGGAGGTCGGTGCCGAATTGCGCTCGTCCCGTGACTTTCTCGACCGCATCGGCCCGCCGGATCGGAACTCCCACAATATCGCGCTTAGATGCCATGCATGGCCCCCCCTTGTGAGCAGGTGAACCTGACCGGATTGTACACAATATACAAAGAGAGCGTCAATGCAGCCAGACCTCGTCGGAACGGTCGCCCTCGCCAATGGTTTCGGGTTCCGATTGTCCTGACCTGCGGCCATACATGCCCTGGGACATCCCGCCATGGGGCGCGCGAAGGCCCGGGTGCAAAGCCGTGGCGGCTTCGCACCCGGGCCGAAGGTGACTCAGCTTGCCTTCTTGGCGTGCGGCGAGACGATGAGCCGCACCCACATGTCCGCAGGCTCGTGCCCGGGCACGGCGCAGACGATGTAGTAGGTGCCGGCCCGAGAAGCGCGGAAGGCGAAATGGGCGCGGTGATTCTTGCCGATCCCCGTCGTGGCGTGCGCCATGCCGGCGCCCGGGAAGGCCGGGGTGATGCCTGTGCGGCTCTTCGTCACGACGGCGCTGTGCGGAATGGCGCCATGGTTGAGGAACTGCACGGTGACCTCCCAGCCGAGGGGCACGGTCACCTCGCCTTTGCCCTTCGCCAGCCCGTTGAAGTTGAAGCCGCTGTTGGCTGACGTGGACTGGGCATCGACGAAGAGCGTCACC
>JAJZQO010000022.1 GCA_021847575.1 Bacillota bacterium
CGCCCTCCCCGAGCTCCAGGCGCGCCAAGGCCGCAAGCCGCGCGACAAGTCCGCTCTCCGCCAAACCGATCTCCTCCTGGACTACCGTTTGACCAGACGGAAGGGGCACCGCCTCAGCGGTGCCCCTCCTCTGCGCAACATCAGATCGTGCGCGCCAAGAGCTGCTGGTCGAAGCTCTTCCGGAAGTGGCAGGCCACCTGATGGCCGTCGCCCAGGTCGATCAGCGGTGGTTCCTCCTGCCGGCAGACCTCCTGCGCGTACATGCAGCGGGTGTGGAAGCGACAGCCCGCAGGCGGGTTCACCGGACTCGGCACGTCGCCCTGCAGGACGATGCGCTCGCGGTTGAGGTTCGGGTCGGGCACCGGGATCGCCGAGAGCAGGGCCTCCGTGTAGGGGTGCTGCGGCCGCTGGAAGAGCTCTGCGGAATCGGACACCTCCACCAGCTTGCCCAGGTACATGACGCCGATTCGCGTCGACATGTGCTTCACGACGTTGAGGCCGTGCGCGATGAAGACGTAGGTGAGGCCGAACTTGTCCTGCAGGTCGTTGAGGAGGTTCAGCACCTGCGACTGGATCGACACGTCGAGCGCGGAAACGGGCTCGTCGCAGATGATCAGCTTCGGGTGCAGCGCGAGCGCGCGCGCGATGCCGATGCGCTGACGCTGGCCGCCCGAGAACTCGTGCGGGTAGCGCTTGATGTGGTAGGCGGAAAGACCCACCGTCTCGAGCAGGTCGCGCACCTGCTCGTCCTTCGCCTTGCCCGAGGCGATGTGGTGCACCGTCAGAGGCTCCCCGACGATCTCGCCGACCGTCATGCGGGGGTTGAGGGACGAGTAGGGGTCCTGGAAGATGATCTGCATGTCGCGCCGCTGGCGGCGCAGCTCCTCGCGTCCCAGCCGGAAGATCGACTTGCCCTCGAAGAGCACGTCGCCCGACGTCGCCTCGTCGAGGCGCAGCATGACGCGGCCCGTCGTGGTTTTGCCGCAGCCCGACTCGCCCACGAGTCCGAACGTCTCGCCCGCGTAGACGTCGAAGCTGATGTCGTCGATCGCGTGCACATGCGCCCGCACCGTGGAGAAGAGACCACCACGGACGGGGAAGTACTTCTTGAGATTACGGACCGATACGAGCGGCTCGCTCAAGATGCTTCAACCTCCCTGCGCTCGCTCGGCGGAATGATGCAGCGCGCCTCGGCACCCTCGCCCACATCGACGAGGGCGGGGGGGGCGGCGTTGCAGCGCTCCTCGGCGTAGGGGCAGCGCGGCGCGAACCGGCAGCCCGACGGCATGTGCAGCGGGTTCGGCACGATGCCCTCGATCGTGTGCAGGCGTCCCGGCGGCCGGTCGAGCCGCGGGATCGAACTCAGCAGGCCCTCGGTGTACGGGTGGTAGGGCCGGCGGTACAGCGTCTTGACATCGGCCTCCTCCACCACCTGGCCGCCGTACATGACGACGACGCGCTGGGCCATCTCGGCGACGACGCCGAGGTCGTGCGTGATGAACAGGATCGACATGCCGTACTGGTCCTTGAGCTCCTTCATGAGCTCGAGGATCTGCGCCTGGATCGTCACGTCGAGGGCGGTCGTCGGCTCGTCCGCGATCAGCAGCTTCGGCTTGCAGGCCAGCGCCATGGCAATCATGACCCTCTGCCGCATGCCTCCGGACATCTGGTGCGGATACTCGTGCACGCGCCGCTCCGGCAGCGAAATGCCCACGCGGCGGAGCATGTCGACGGTCTGGTCCATGGCGTCCTTCTTGCTGATGTCCTGGTGGATCAGCAAGGTCTCGGCGATCTGGTCCCCGATCGTGTAGACGGGATTCAGCGACGTCATCGGCTCCTGGAAAATCATCGAGATCTCGTTGCCGCGCAGCTGGCGCATCTCGCCGTCGCTGATCTTGGTCAAATCCTTGCCGCGGAACATGATGGACCCCGACGCGATCCGTCCGGGCGGTTGCAGGAGGCGCATGATGGAGAAAGCCGAGACGCTCTTGCCGCAGCCCGACTCACCGACAATGCCCAGCGTCTCACCCTCGTCAATGGAGAACGAGACGCCGTCTACAGCCTTTACGAGCCCGTCGTCCGTCGGGAATTCGGTGTGGAGGTCCGTAACCCTGAGGAGCTCCGCCAAACCTGTTCCCCCTTAAACCATGCACAACGAAAATCACACCAAGATTGGACTATTCGCCGGTGCTAGGTCAATCCCTTTCTCGAACCAGCACCGGCAATCGCGCCAAATTCCGCTTCGGAGAGCGTTTTGATGGCAAGCGAGCGAGCCTTGTCCAGCTTCTGCCCGGCGTCCTCGCCGGCCACGACGAGCGTGGTCCTGCGCGTCACATCGCTCTCCACCGTGGCGCCGAGCGAGCGGGCCAGGGCCTGCGCCTCGCTGCGCGGCTGCGAGAGCTTGCCGGTGAACACCACGACCTCTCCGGCGAGCGGTCCAGCGGCCGTCCCGGTGGGCGCCTCCGGCCGGAATCCGAGCTCAGGCAAGGTCCGAAGCAGGCGCCGGCCGACGGGCCCCTCGACGAAGCGCAGGATCTCCTCGGCCGTCGTCTCGCCGATGCCGGCCACTTCCGCGAGTTCCTCGCCGTTTGCGGCACCGAGCGCCTGGAGGCTGCCGAAGCGCTCCGCAAGCGCCTGGGCCGAGCGCTCGCCGACATGCGGGATGCCAAGCGCAACGAGCACCTTCGCGAGGGGCCGTCCGCGCGCCGCCGCGAGCTCCTCGACCAGTTTGCCCGCGGATTTCTCGCCGAAGCGCGGCAGGCCCGCCAGATCATCGGCCGAAAGGCGGAACAGGTCCTCCGGCTCGCGCACGAGGCCGCGCTCGAGCAGCATGTCCACGGCATAGGGACCGAGCCCGTCGATGTCCAGGGCCGCACGGCTGCCGAGGTGCAGCAACCACTCGCGCAGCTTCGCTGGGCAGGACGGGTTCGCGCAGCGCCGCACCGCCTCCCCCTCGCGGCGCACCGCCTCGGCTCCGCAGACGGGGCAGACGGTCGGGAAGGCGTAGGGCGGCCGCAGCAAGTGCGCATCGTCCTGCACGACACCGATGACCTCCGGTATGATCTCGCCCGCCTTGCGCACGCGCACCGTGTCGCCGACGCGGATGTCCCTGTCGCGGATGAGGTCCTCGTTGTGCAGCGATGCGCGCTGGACCGTCGTGCCCGCGAGGCGCACCGGCGCGAGGACGGCGGTCGGCGTGAGGGCGCCTGTGCGCCCTACCTGCACCTCGATGGCGAGCAGTTCCGTCGCGGCCTCGTCGGCGGGGAACTTGAACGCGATCTGCGCGCGCGGGGCCTTCTGGGTGGCGCCGAGCCTGCGCGCGATCGCCAGGTCGTCCAGCTTCACGACGAGCCCGTCGACGGCGTAGGGCAGCGCGTCGCGCCTGGGCGCGAACTCCTGCGTCACGGCGATGACGTCCGTGATGGTGTCGCAGCGCCAGCGCAACGGATTGACGGGCAACCCCCACTGCGCGAGCAGTTCGAGGGCGTCGCTCTGGCGCGAGGGCTCGGCGCCCAGGCGCAGTTCGTAGCAGTACAGGCCGAGTCCGCGGCTCGCGGTGACGCCCGCATCCTGCTGGCGCAGGGAGCCTGCGGCGGCGTTGCGCGGATTCTGGAAGAGCGGCTTGCCCTCCGCCGCGCGCTGGCGGTTCAGCTCCTGAAAGCGCGAAACCGGCAGGTAGACCTCGCCGCGCACCTCGACGCGATCCGGGGCGCCAGGGCCGAGACGTTTCGGCAGATCCGCGATGGCGCGCAGATTCTCGGTCACGTCCTCGCCCGTCTGACCGTCGCCCCGCGTCGCCCCGAGACGCAGGACGCCCCTCTCGTAATGCAGCACGACCGTCAGGCCGTCGATCTTGGGTTCGACGACGTACGGGCCCGCCGGGGCCCCCGCGGCCTGCGCGACGCGCCCGTCGAAGGCCAGCAGCTCTTCGGCGTCCATGGCGTTCGCGAGCGAGAGCAAGGGCGGCCTGTGCGTGACCGCGCGAAAGTCGCCGCGCGGCGCACCGCCGACCCGCTGCGTCGGCGAGTCCGGCTCGTACAGCTCAGGGTGGCGCTCCTCGAGTTCAAGGAGTTCGCGCATCAGGCTGTCGTAGACCGCGTCCGGCACCTCAGGCTGGTCCTCGACGTAATAGGCGGCTGCAAGCCGCCGCAGGGTGTCGCGGAGTTCCGCGACGCGCCCCGCCACGTCCATCAGCCCACCACCTTCTCGAGTCCCGCATAGCGCAGCAGGAGGCGTCTCAGGCCCGCTCCGGAAAACGCCACCGTCACTTCGGTGTCGTCGCCGGACGGCTTGAGCTGCACCACGGTGCCCTCGCCGAACTGCTTGTGCCGCACGCGGTCGCCCGGTCCGACGTCGGCGCTCGGCTGGCCGAGGTAGCTCGCGGCGCGCAGCGCGCGATGCGGCGGCCGCACGCGCTCCTGGCCGCGGTGGGGCACGACCTCCTGGACGGTGTCCTGGGGCAGGTCGCCGAGGAAGCGCGACGCGACGCTCGGCGCCGTCTCGCCGCGCCGCTGGCGGCGCAGGGCGCGCGTCAGCCAGAGCTCGCGCCGGGCCCGCGTCACGCCGACGTAGAAAAGCCTTCGCTCCTCCTCCATCTCGCGCTCCTCGAACACGGCCCTGGCGTGCGGCATGAGTCCTTCCTCGAGGCCGGTGAGGAACACGACGTCGAACTCGAGCCCCTTGGCCGCGTGCAGGGTCATCACGCTTACCTTGCCCGTCGGCGCCTCCGCCTCGTCGATGTCGCTCAGCAGCGCGACGCGCGCCAGGAAGTCGCCGAGCACGTCGGCCTCGTCCTCGATCTCGCCGAGGTCCGACACCTGCGGGCGCGCCTCGGACTCCGCCTCGCGGGCGCGGCTGATCAGCGCCTCCACGTTCTCGATGCGGCTCTGCGCCTCGACCGTGCCCTCCCTGCGCAGGGCGGGCAGGTAGCCTGAGCCTTCCGCGATTTCCGCAACGAGGCGCGACAGTGGCCATTCGCCCTTCGCCGCCTGCATTTTTGCGATCAGTTCCAGGAAGGCCGCGAGCTGCTCCCCCTTGCGCGGCGTCAGTTCCTGCCGCACGGTCTGGGCCGCGTCGAGGAGGCTGCGACGGCTCTGCGCCGCCACTTCCTCGATCCGCTGCAGCGTCTGCGGCCCGAGGCCGCGCTTGGGCGCCGAGAGAGCCCGGCGGAAAGCGATGTCGTCGCGCCCGCTGTGCACGAGGCGCAGGTACGAGAGCATGTCCTTGATCTCGAGCCGCTCGTAGAAGCGCAGGCCGCCGACGAGCCGGTACGGGATGCCGTGGCGGATCAGCGCCTCCTCATGGCCGCGGGACTGGGCGTTCGTCCTGTAGAGCACCGCGATCTCGCTGAGCGGCGTATCCTGGCCCTTCAGCTCGTCGATGCGCGACGCGACGAGCTCGCTCTCCTGCCAGTCGTCCTCGGCGACAGCGAGGCGGATGGGATCACCCTCGCCGAGAGTCGACCAGAGCTCCTTCTCGCGGCGCAGCCGGTTCGGCCGGATCAGAGCGTTCGCGGCGGCGAGGATGTGCCCCGTGGAGCGGTAGTTCTCCGTGAGGAGCACGACCTGCGCCTGGGGGAAGTCCTTCTCGAACTCGAGGATGTTGCGGATGTCGGCGCCGCGCCAACCGTAGATGGACTGGTCCGGGTCGCCGACGACCGCGATGTTGCGCCGCTCGCCGGCAAGTGCCCGCACCCAGCGGTACTGGGCGAGGTTCGTGTCCTGGTACTCGTCGACGAGCAGGTGGTGGAAGCGCTCCTGCCAGCGGCTGCGCACTTCCGCGTCCTGCTCGAGCAGCTCCACGACGCGGCCGATCAGGTCGTCGAAGTCGAACGCGCCGAGATCGTGCAGGCGCGCCTGGTAGGCGGCGAAGACCTTGGCGAGCTGCTCCTCGTGGAAGCCGCCGGAGGTGCGCAGGTGCTCGGGGTCCCACAGCTCGTTCTTGGCCTGGGAGATGCGGTGCAGCACCCCGGCGGGCGGGTAGCGCTTCTCGTCGAGGTTGAGCCGGCGCAGCACCTCGCGCAGCACCTGCAGCTGGTCCTGCGTGTCGTAGATCGCGAAGTCGCGCGGAAACCCGATGCGCTCGGCCTCGCGCCGCAGGATGCGCGCCGACGCCTGGTGGAAGGTCATGATCCAGAGCCGGTCGGCAACCGCGGGCAGGCGCCTGCCGACGCGCTCGCGCATCTCCTGCGCCGCCTTGTTCGTGAAGGTGATGGCGAGAATTTCGCCTGGCCGGGCCTGGCCGCTCTCGATCAGGAAGGCGAGGCGCTCCGTCAGGGCGCGGGTCTTGCCGGAGCCGGCCCCGGCCAGGATCAAGAGCGGCCCGTCGCCGTGCGTCACGGCCTGCTGCTGAGCGGAGTTGAGCGGAATCGCCGGAGCGGCTTTGTTGTCCATATGATCTAGTATAAGGCGAAGCCGTCCCGCTTGCAGATCGCTCTGCGGCGAAGTGGCAAGCAGGCAAGCGCGAAGACCGCATTAATCTTCGCTGAATGCCCATGTATTGGGCAGGACCGCTCCAGTGCACGCTAGAAACAGAAAACGCCCGGCAAAGGCACGCCAGACGGAGGGATACGCCTGCACGCGATCGAGGTCATCGTCCTCGCCATCATCCAGGGTCTTACCGAACTCTTCCCCATTAGCTCAGTCGGACACAACGTCATCATCCCGAGACTGCTCGGCTGGCACCTCAACCAGACCGGCCCCGCGTTCCTGCCCTTCGTCGTCGTGCTGCACCTCGGCACCGCCGTGGCGCTCCTGGTCTTCTTCTGGCAGGACTGGATCGACGTCGTGCGCGGCATCTTCGGCCGCGGTGACGATGTCGAGGCGAACCGCCACCTCTTCGACCTGCTGCTCGTCGGCACGATCCCGGCCATCTTCCTCGGCTTCTTCTTCGAGAGCTTCTTCAAGTCGCTGTTCGGCTCGCTCGCACTCGCGTCGGTGATGCTGGTCGTCAACGGGCTCGTGCTCTACTTCGGCGGGCGCCTGCGCCGCCAGGGCGAGAAGACGCTCGCGGACATCGGCTGGCGCGAGGCGATCGTCGTCGGCCTGGCCGAGTCCGCCGCGCTCATCCCCGGCATCTCGCGCGACGGCGCGAGCATGGTCGCTGGCCTCAGGTACGGCCTCAAGACAACCGAGGCGGCGCGCTACGCGTTCCTGCTGGCCTTTCCCGTCATCCTCGGCGCCGGCGTGCTCGAGGTGCCCAAACTGACCGCCGGCAGCATCGCGCCCGGCATGCTGCCGCTGGCCGTGCTCGGCGGCGCGGTCGCCGCCGTCGTCGCCTACTTCTCGGTCGCATTCCTGACGCGGTATTTCCGCCAGAGCCAGGGCGAGGCGCTGCGGCCCTTCGCCTACTACTGCTGGTTCGTCGGACTCGTGGGCGTGCTGGGCGCTGTCCTGCACTTCTGATCGGGCACGCTCTACAGCCAGAGGGCCGGCCTGCGCCGTCCCTCTGGCTTGCGCCGCCTCCGCCGCCCTAGGCCCATTTGCCAGTCTCGCGAAGCCGCCTTCCTGCCACGCTATCAGGCATGAGCCAGCGCACATTTCTTTCCGCGTTTCTCGCGCTCCTTGGCGCGGCCGCGCTCGCACCCGCGGCCGCCGCCTTCACGCCGCTGACCCCAGAGGAGCGGGCCGTCAAGACCGCCCTCACCGATCTCGTCCGCCGGGAGGACGCCGCGATCCTCGCGGGCGACGGCAGGCGCCTGCGCTCCGTCTTCCTGCCCGGCAAGGCCTCGCTCCCGGCGCTCGGCGAGGCCCTGCAGCGCCGCGCGTTCCTCACGGCATGGTCAGCGGCGCGCGGCATCGAGCTCACGTCGGTCGCCGTCTCGCTGCGCACGCCGCACATCGCCTTTCGCGCGCGCGACAGGGCCCAGGTCTACGCCGTGGTCTCCGAGGCCTACAGGTACCGCTATCTGCCAGGCGGCGAGGGCGAGGGGGCCTTCGGACTCGGCGTGCGCCACGACTACCTCCTCGCGCGCGAGGGCGGTCGCTGGTACATCCGCGCCGACTACTTCACCGACCCGCTCGACCAGGATACGCGCATCCCGTCGTCCGCGCAGCCGGCTGCCGGCGCCACCCTGCCCACGGCGCACCCGTCCCCTGTGCCCCCGCACGTGGCAAACGCGGCCGTCCAGTACGCCGACCGCTATTGCGGGGCCGCCCCGGGCTGCGGCAACGGAGGCCTCTACAACAGCCGCTACAACAACTACAACGGCGACGGCGGCGACTGCACGAACTTCATCTCGCAGGCCCTCAAGGCCGGCGGATTCCGCGAGAGCGGCGCCTGGAGCTACGATTGGCGCCTGGGCGAGGGCAGCCGCGCCTGGTCGAACGCGGAGGGCCTGCGCGACTACCTCGACCGGTCCGGCAGAGCGGAGCTTTTCGCGATCGGCCCCTACGCCGCCTTGACGCGCCCGACCGCGCGGTTCCCCGCAGGGGCCGCGCGAGCCCTGCGCGAGGGCGACCTGATCATCTACGTCGAAGGCGGCGCTGCCGTGCACACGGGCATCGTCGTGGCCTACGACGCGCGCGGCGCGCCGCTCGTGGACACGCATACGAGCGACCGCTACCACGTGCCCTGGGATCTCGGCTGGGACCGGACGACGCGCTACCTGCTCTGGCACGTGGCCTACCCCTTGCCGCGCGAGGCGACCCGCGCCAACTGATCTCCGCCGGGCACGCCTTGCGGGCGGGACCCGGGGGCCCCGCCCGCAACCCTGGCCGTCAGCGGCCCGTGAAGTTCGGCCTGCGCTTCTGCAGAAACGCCATCACGCCTTCCGCCGCGTCCTGCGTTTGCGTGAGGCCTTCCATCGCCACGCCCTCGCGGCCGTGCCCCGCCGCTGGGCCTTCTTCCGCCCAGGTCCGCACCGCGTCCTTCGCCGCCTGCAGCGCGAGCGGGGGCTTCTCCGCCAGCCGACGCGCGAGGTTGCGCGCCTGGTCCTTGAGTTCGTCGTCGGGGTAGGCGTGCAGCACGAGTCCGATGGCCTCCGCCTCCTCGGCGCGCATCAGGCGCCCGCTCAGGATCAGCTCCGCCGCGCGCTGCTGGCCGATGGCGGCCGGCAGGCGCTGCGTGCCGCCCCAGCCCGGGATGATGCCGAGGTTGATCTCCGGCTGGCCGAAGCGCGCCGAGAGCGCGCAGATGCGCAGGTCGGCGAGCAGGGCGAGCTCGAGTCCGCCGCCGACGCAGAGGCCGTTCACGGCGGCGATGAGCGGCTTTGGGAAGCCCGCGAGCTCGCGATAGACCTCCCGCCCGCGCTGCATCAGCGCGAGGGGGCCCGTCTGGGCGGCCGAGGCGAGGTCCGCCCCCGCGGAGAAGATCGCGCCCTCACCGGTCAGCACGGCGACGCGCACCGCCTCGTCCGCCTTGAGGCGCCTGAACGCGCCCAGCAGGGCCTCGAGCACGTCGCCGGAGATGGCGTTCACGGGGGGGTGCGCCAGCGTCAGGGTGGCGACATGGTCATCGAGCGCCACCCGCACGAGGTCCGTGCTCTCAGTACTCAAGGAATCCCCTCCCCGCCTCGAGACCCGTGCGGCCGGCGGTGACGAGGTCCCTCAGGCGCCGCGGCGGGGCGAAGCGCTCGCCCCAGCGCGCCTCGAGTTCCTCGAGGCGCCTCAGGACCGAGTCGAGCCCCTGCTTGTCGGCCGCGGCCAAAGGCCCCTCGGGCAACCCCGCGCCGGCGCGCATCGCGATGTCGATCTCGCGCGCGCTCGAGATGCCCTCGTCGAGGCAGCGCACCGCCTCGAGCAGCACAGCGTAGCGGAAGCGGTCCAGCAGTTCCTGTTCCCTCTCGTCGGCCATCTGCCCGTCCTCCTAGCCCGTGTACGTGTAGAAGCCCTGGCCGCTCTTCGCGCCGCGCTTGCCTGCGGCGACCAGTTCGGCGATGCGTTCGCCGAGGTCGAAGCGGTCGCCGTACGCGGCCTGGAGCGTCTGGGCGACCTCCTGCGCGATATCGAGGCCGAGCGCGTCGGCCAGGGCGTACGGGCCCATCGGCGCGAGGCCCGAGGCCGCCACCGCCGCATCGATCCGCGCCGGCTCGAGGCCGAGGTCACGCTCGGCGCGGAAGACCTCGGCGAGCCCCGCCATCAGCACGCGGTTCACGAGGAAGCCGGGGCATTCCTTGACGCGCACCGGGATGCGGCGGATACCCTCGACGAACTCGACGCCCGAGTCGAGCGTGTCCTCGTCTGTCGCTTCGCCGCCGATCACTTCGACAAGGCGCATCACGGAGGCCGGGAAGAAGAAGTGCAGGCCAAGGAAGCGCGAGGGCTTCTCGAGACCCCGCGCGATCTCGCTCACGGGCAGGGCCGAGGTGTTGGTCGCCATGATGGCCGTGCGCGGCAGGTTCGCCTCGAGCTCCTTCAACACCGAACGCTTCAGCTCGAGCTTCTCCGGCACCGCCTCGATCGCCAGGTCCACGTCCGAAAAGCCCTGGTAGTCGAGCTGCGCTGTCACGAGCCCGAGGCGGTCCTCCGCCTCGCGCTCGGAAATGCGCCCGCGCTGCACGCGCCGCGCGTAGATGTCCCGGATGTGCGCCATGCCGCGCTCGAGTTGCTTGGGGTCCACGTCCTTGAGGAGGACGGGCAGGCCCGAAAGCGAGATCACCTGGGCGATCTCGGCGCCCATCGTGCCGGCGCCGATCACCGCCGCCTTGAAGACGTACATCAGTCGGTCACCTCCACGATCACGCTGGCTCCCTGGCCGCCGCCGACGCAAAGTGTGGCGAGGCCGTAACGCACCCCGCGCCTGCGCATCTCGTGCACGAGCGTCGTGACGAGGCGCACGCCCGTCGCGCCGATCGGGTGGCCGAGGGCGAGAGCGCCGCCATTCACGTTGACGATGGCGCGATCGAAGCCCAGTTCGCGCTCGACGGCCAGATACTGCGCCGCGAAGGCCTCGTTGATCTCGATCAGGCCGATGTCCTTCAGTTCGAGCCCCGCGCGGGCGAGCGCCTTGCGCGTCGCGCCGACCGGCCCGAGCCCCATGCGCCGCGGGTCCAGGCCGACGAAGGCGTAGCTGACGATGCGCGCGAGCGGCGCATGTCCTTCGGCCCTGGCCCAGTCCTCGTCGGCCAGCACCATCGCCGCCCCCGCGTCGTTGAGCGGCGACGAGTTGCCCGGCGTGACGCGCCCGCCCTTGCGGAACGTCGCTGGCGCCGTCGCGAGGCGCTCGACGGAGAGGCCCGCAAGGACGCCCTCGTCCTGGCGCAGCACCTCTGCCTCGCCGCGCCGCGACGGGATCTCGACCGGCGCGATCTCGTCCTTGAAGACCCCCGAACGGCTGGCCTTGAAGGCCTTCTGGTGGCTCAGGACGGCGAGTTCGTCCATCTCGCGCCGCGTAATGCCGTAGTCGTCCGCGAGGATCTCGGCCGTCTCGCCCATCACCATGCCGGTGTAGTAGTCCGTGAGCCCCTCCCAGATGCCATCGCGCACCTCGCCGTGCCTGAGGCGCATGCCCCAGCGTGCCCCGTACAAGAGGTACGGCGCCGTCGACATGCTCTCGGCGCCGCCGGCCAGCACGACCCGCGCCTCGCCGAGCGCGATCTGCTGCGCCGCCGAAACGATCGCCTGGATGCCGGATGCGCAGTTGCGCTGCACCGTGTAGGCGGGCACCTCGACAGGCAGGCCGAGCGCCAGCCCGACCTGGCGGGCCAGGTTCGCCTCCGCGATCGGCATGCCGCCGGAACCGAAGATCACCTCGTCCACCTGCTCCGGCTGGATGGCCGCCGCCTCGAGCGCAGCCTGGCCGGCCACGCGGCCGAGTTCGGTCGCGTGGACGTCGCGCAGGGCCCCGCCGAAGCTGCCGACTGGCGTCCGCTTCGCACTGAGAATGACTGTCGCCAACGCTACTTCTCCTCCTTCGCCGTCTCTGCCTCCGCCACCAGCACGCGGCGCAGCACCTTGCCGCTCGCCGTGCGCGGCAGCTCGTCCCTGAACTCGAACTCGCGCGGCACCTTGTAGCCTGCCAGGCGCTCGCGGCAGTACGCCATGAGCTCCTCCGCACTGGGCCTCGCCTGCTCGCGCGGCACGATCACCGCGCGCACCTTCTGCCCGCGCCGCTCGTCCGCCATCCCGACCACCACCGCTTCCCGCACGCCGGGGTGGCGCAGCAGGATCTCCTCCACCTCGCGCGGGTAGACGTTGAAGCCGCTGACGATGATGAGATCCTTCTTGCGGTCGACGATGCTGCAGAAGCCGTCCGCGTCGATCATGCCGAGGTCGCCTGTTCGGAGCCAGCCGTCCACCAGTACCTGGGCGGTTTCGGCGGGCTGGTTGTAGTAGCCGAGCATCACCTGGGGCCCCTTGACCGCCAGCTCCCCCACCTCGCCGGGGCCGAGCTCGCGGCTCGGGTCGTCGGGATCGAGGATGCGCTGCAAGGTATCCGGGAATGGCCGGCCGACGCTGCCCGGGCGCCGCTCGCCGAAGAGCGGGTTGCAGTGCGTCACAGGGCTCGCCTCGGTCAGGCCGTAGCCCTCGACCAGCACACCGCCCGTCACGCGTTCGAAGCGCTCCTGCAGCTCTGCGGGCAAGGGCGCGGAACCCGATATGCAGTAGCGGATGGAGCGGATGTTCCAGCGCTCGACCTCCGGCGAGTCGACAACCGCCTGGTACATCGCCGGTGCGCCGGGGAAGAGCGTCGGCCGGAAGCGGCGCACCTCCTTCGCCGTCTCGACCGGGTTGAAGCGCGGCACGAGATCGATCTCGGCGCCCGTGCGGACGCCCAGGTTAAGCGCCACCGACATGCCGAAGACATGGAAGAAGGGCAGCACGGCGAGCACCCGCTCCTCGCCAGGCCGATAGCTCGGCAGCCAGGCCTCGGACTGCATGGCGTTCGCGACGAGGTTGCGGTGCGAGAGCATCGCCGCCTTCGGCACGCCTGTGGTGCCTCCCGTGTACTGCAGCACCGCCACCTCGTCCGCGGGCACCGGCCCGGGCAGCACCGCCCCGCGGCCGACCGCGAGCAGACCAGAGAAGGGCAGGGCGCCCTTAGGCAGACTCGGGCTCTTCTCGCGCAGCCCCTGCAGAAAGCCGAGGAGCGGCGGCAGGTAGTCGCAGATGCGCGTGGTGACCAGGATCCGGTCCCTGGCCGCGTCGCTCAGCCGCGGCGCGACGAGGTCGAGTGCGATGACGAACCTTGGGTCCGCGTCCGCCATCTGCACGGAGAACTCGCGCGGCGTGTAGAGCGGGTTCGTCGGCACCACCACGCCGCCCGCCCTGAGCGTGCCATAGTAGGCGATCACCATCTGCGGCGCGTTCGGCAGGACGACCGCCACGCGGTCGCCGGGCCTGAGCCCCTGCGCGATGAGACCACGGGCGAAGCGCTCGACGAGCGCCAGCAGTTCGCGGTACGTGGTCTGCCGGCCGTAGAAGCGCAACGCGGGCCGGTCCGGAAAGCGTCGCGCGCTGTCTTCGAGCAGCTGCCAGACCGTCTTGTCGGGGTAGTCCAGATGTTTGAGCCATGGATCGATCTGCTCAGGGGTGGACACCGCCATGGTACTCACTCCCTTCCGGATTCCGACACCACCTCCGGCGCCAGTTGCGCCCAGAGGATCTCCGCGATGTCCTGCACCTCGCCGCCACCCTCCGCCTTGACTCCGTCGGTGAGCATGCTGAGGCAGAACGGGCAGCCGGTCGCCACCAGCTCGGCGCCGGTCGCCACGGCCTCCTTGGCGCGCAGCCGGTTGACGCGGGGCGGCCCCTCCTCGCGGAACGCCCAGCCGCCCCCGGCGCCGCAGCAGAACGAATCGGGGCCGTGATGCGCCATCTCGACGAGCTCGCCCCCGGCTGTGCGCAGCACCTCGCGCGGCGCCGCGAAGACGCCCTCGTAGCGGCCCAGGTAGCAGGGATCGTGGTAGGTGATGCGGCGGCCGCCGGCTGCGGCCCTCAGGCGTCCCGTCACGAGCGCCTGCTGCAGGTACTCGCTGTGGTGCACCACCTCGAAGTCGGCGCCGAACGCCCTGTACTCGTCGCCCAGCTGGTGCAGGCAGTGCGGGCACATCGTCACGATCCGCCGCGGGGCCACCTCGGTCAGTGTCTTGACGTTCGCCTCGGCCTGCATCTGGTAGAGATACTCCTGGCCGGCGCGGCGCGCGGGATCACCGGTGCAGCTCTCGCGCCGGCCCAGCACCTTGACGTCCTCGCCCATCGCGAGCAGGAGCTGGGCGAGAGCGCGCGCCACCTTCTGCGCGCGGGGGTCGAACGCGCCGGCACAGCCTACCCAGAGCAGCGTCTCGCAGCTCTCGCCCGGCTGCCACTCCTTGAGCGGCAGGCCCTCCAGCCACGTGGTGCGGCTGGCCTGCGCCCCGCGGAAGGGATGGCCGCGCTCCTCGATGCCCTGCACCGCCTCGGCGAGGCCAGCCGGCAGCTCGCCCTCCTCCATGACGCGGAAGCGGCGCATGCCGACGATCTTGGGTACGTGCTCGATATCGACCGGGCAGGCCTCCATGCATGCGCGGCAGGTGGTGCAGGCGAACAGCGTCTCGTCCTTGATCGTCGCCGTGAGCGGTTCCTGCGGCCTCAGGTGCGCGTGCTCGCGCAGGTCGAGGATCACCTTCTTCGGCGAGAGCGGCTTGCCCGACGCCGTCGCAGGGCAGACCTCCTCGCAGCGTCCGCACTCGGTGCAGGCGTCGAGGTCGACAAGGTCCTTGACCGTGAGGTCCGAGAGCATGTTGACGCCGAGGCGCTCGGCATGCTCGAGGTCCGGCGTCTCGAGCCGTGTGGCGCCCGCGGGATCCGAGAGCAGGATGGCGACCGGGGCCATGAAGAGGTGGAAGAGCTTGCTGTAGGGGATGGCCCCGAGGAAGCTGAACGCGAGCAGCAGGTGGAACCACCAGAGCGAGCGGTGGATGATCAGCGCCGCGGGGATGCCGAGATGCATGTCGGCGTAGAGCCTGCTCAGGCCGTAGCCGACGAAGCTGTAGGCGCCCCAGGGATCGTGCGTCGCGTAGATGCGCAGCGACTGGAGCACGAAGCCTGTGATCAGGATGATCAGCAGCGTGAACGGCACGAGGAAGTCCGCGGGCTCCCGCCCGAGCGCCCACGGCCGCAAGCCGTAGCGCCGGATGAGGAAGACCGCGAGCGCGACGATGCCGGCGAGACCGGCCGCGTCGAGCGTCGCCGACTCGAACCAGAGGTAGAAGGCGCCCTGCATCACGGGGAGGCCGAAGTCCGCCTTCAGGGCGACGACGCAGGTGCCGATGAACAGCAGGCCGAAGGCGACGGCCAGAGCCAGGTGGGCGTAGCCCTGCAGGGGCCTGCGCACCACCCTGGTCTGCAGTCCGGCGTGGCTCAGCAGCCGGCGCAGGCGCGGCCGCCACGGCCGCAGCTGCACCCTGCGCCCCAGCGCCCAGACACGCCAGCGGCGCCATACGCCGTAGACGAAGACGAGGACGAGGATGGCGAAGGGCAGGTACATCCAGGCGTGGCCCGGTACGTTCCAGTAGACGACGCGGTGCGGAATGCCCACGGACTAGCCCTCCAAGGCCTTTTGCAGGTGTGGCCAGAGCTGGTACCAGTCGGCCACGACGCCGATGTCGGCCGCCTCGAAGATCGGCGCGTGCTCGTCGCGGTTGACCGCGATGACGAGTCGGCTGCCCGACATGCCGCTCAGGTGCTGGCTCGCGCCGGAGATGCCGATCGCGAGATAGAGCTCCGGGGCCACCTTGCGCCCGGTGATGCCCACCTGCTGCGCCGGGCTGGCCCAGCCCTCGTCGACCGCCGCGCGCGATGCGCCGAGCGATGCGCCGAGCATCCGCGCGAAGGGCCTGAGGCTCTCGTATCCCTCGGCGCTGCCCAGGCCGCGGCCGCCGGAGACGATCACCTTGGCGCGGCCGAGGTCGTCGCCGGCCGTGTCGCGCACCGTCTTGCGCTCCTGTCCGCCCTCGGGCAGCTCGCCGAGTTGCACCTCCGCTGCGCTTCCCGCAGGGGGCTCCGCCGCCGGGAAGGCCCCGGCGCGCAGAGCGGCGACGACGCCGCCCGTCGCACGCACCCGTACGTAGGCCTTACCGCCGTAGGCGCCCTTGCGCAGCACGACCGCCTCGCCTGCGAGCTCGACCGCGTCGACGTCGCGCACGGCACTCATGCCGAAGTGGCCCGCGAGGCGCGCGCCGATCATCTCGAAAAGGGGCCCTTCCGGCATCAGCAGAAGCCCCGGCGCCTGGTCGCCCAGGAGCCGCAGCGCTGCTGCATAGGCCATCTCGGGATCAGGGTCGGCGAGGGCCGCGTGGACGCCGAGCCGCACCTCTCCCATCGCTGCGACGGCCGGCTGGGCAGCGGGCGCGAGCAGGAGAGTCTGCGCCTCGCCGCCGAGCTGCGCCATCAGACCCATCGCCTCGCGGACCGGGGCCTCGCCCACGTCCTGCAGATGCGCAAGCACCGCGATACGCATCAGTTGCCACCTCCCGCGACCAGGAACCGTCTGAGCTCGGCCGCGAGGCCGGCCGCCTGCTGCGCCGCGTCGCCCGTGATCATCCGGCCCTGGCGCGTCACCTGCGCCTGGGCGATCTCGGCGATCTCCAGGGAGGGCTCGGCCGCAGCCTGCAGCACATCGATCGGCTTGCGGTTCGCAAGCATGACATCCTTCACCTTGGGCAGGCGCATCAGGGTGAGGGGGCCGTTCGTGACGCTCACGACGAGCGGCGCCACCCGCAGGCTCTCCTCGTAGCCGCCCGCGATCTCGCGCCGAAGGCGCAGGTTCGCCCCGACCACCTCGGCGTGCTGCACGAGCGGCGCGAAGGGCAGATCCATCAGCCCCGCGAAGAGGCCCGCCGTGACGCCCATGTCCCAGTCCCCGGCCTGGCGGCCGAAGACATAGACGTCAGCCCCGCCCGCCTCCTCTGCCGCGGCCTTGAGCCGCCGCGCGACAGCCAGCGGATCCTGGAAACCTGCCGGGGCGTCGACGCGCACGGCGCGCTCGGCGCCGAGGGCCAAGGCCTTGCGCAAAGCGATGTCCTGCGCCGCGTCGCCCATGGCGACGGCGACGAAGCCCCCCGCCGAGGCCTGCGCGATCTGTACCGACAGTTCGAGCGCATTGCCTTCGAACGGCCCGAGCACCGTGGCGACCTCGCCGCTCTCGACCTTGCCGGCGAAGCGGATGGCGCCCGGCGGCGCCTCCGGGTCGAGAATCGCCTTGAGGAAACAGATGATGCGCATCAGAGTCCCACCTTCGCACCGATTTCGTCGAACAGCCTGCGTGCGACGACGAGGCGCTGAACCTGCGCGGTGCCCTCGAACAGGTCGAAGACGCGGATGTCGCGGAACCACTTCTCCAGGAGCGCGTCCGGCTGCTCGCCCGAGTCGGCCGTCAGTTCCAGCGCCTCGCGGCAGATCTGCACCGCCTGACTGCCCGCATAGGCCTTGGCCATCGACGCGGCGCGGCTCTGGGGCTGGCGCGCGTCGGCCAGGTACGCCGACTTCCAGGTCAGGAGGCGCGCCGCGCGCACGCGGCGGTCCATGTCGTCCAGGCTCTCCTCAAGCGCGCGGTAGCGCGGCAAGGCCCGCCCGAGCATGTAGCGCTCCTGCACCAGCTCGCGGGTGCGCTCGGCGGCGGCGCGCGCGATGCCAACGGCCATCGCCGCGACCAGCGGACGGGTGGAGTCGAAGGTGGCCATCGCCACCTTGAAGCCTTCCTGGCTCAGCTGGCGCTCGTAGTGGGCACGCCCGCCGAGCAGGTTCTCCTCCGGCACGAAGCAGTCCTGGAAGACGAGTTCCGCCGTGTCGCTCGCCCGCAGGCCCAGCTTGTGGTGCTTGCGCCCTACGCTGAAGCCTTCCCTGCCGCGCTCCACGACGAACGTGCGATGTCCTGCGCGCCCAAGCTCGGGGTCCACTGTCGCGAACACGACGACCCAGTCGGCGCGGCTGCCGTTCGTGATGAACGTCTTGGTGCCGGTGATGCGGAAGCCGCCGGGCACTTCCTCGCAGCGCGCGCGGATGCCCGCGACGTCGGAACCGGCCTCGGGCTCCGTCAGGGCGTAGGCGCCGAAATGCGGACGGCTCCTGTCCTGAAAGACGGCGAAGAAGCGCTCGCGCTGCTCCGGGGTGCCGATGAAGCTCACCGGCGGTCCGCCGAGGCCTGGTCCCGGCAGCGAGAGCATGAACGACGCGTCGCCCCAGGAGAGCTCCTCCGAAGCGAGGACGGCGGTGCGCAGCGTCTGGGGCTCCGTCTTGCCGCCCTCCGCGGGGCGCGGCGAGCCGGGGTCGCGCGGCATCATCTCGGTGGAGATGCCCGCGCGGTCGAGCACGCTGTAGAAGTCGGGCTGGATGTCGGCCATGCGGTCCGCCTCCAGCGAACGGGGTCGGATCTCCGTTTCGGCGAAGTAGTGCAGGTAGGCGCGAATCGTCTGCTCCTTCGTGGACTCGGCGAAATCAGGCAATGCCCTGCGCCTCCTCTCGCGTCTGGCTTGCGAGCGCGGCCTGGCCGAGCGCGGTGCGGTTTCCGGCCAGGGCCGACAGCGTCTCGACATCCCGCAGCCAGCGCTCGGCGGGATGGTCGTCCACGAAGCCGTGGCCGCCCAGCGTGCCGACGCAGGTGTTGACGGCGAGGAACGCGGCGTCCTTCGCGGCCCGCAGGGCCTGGGCGGCCAGCTTGAATGCGTCCTCGCCGGCGGCGTGGCGCCATGCCGCCTCCTGCCAGAGCAGTTCGGCTGCCTCGTTCTCCATCGCCACCTCCGCCAGCGGGAAGGCGATGCCCTGGAAGCTGCCGATCAGTCGGCCGAAAGCCTTGCGCTGCGCGGCGTAGTCCCGCGCATAGGCGAGCGCCGCCCGGCCGTAGCCGTGGAAGAAGGGGGCCGTGTAGAGGAACAGTGCCGTGCGCTCGGGGCCCGCGCAGGGACCGAGCGGCTCCGCCTCCGCCTGCGCCGTCACGCGGCACAGCCGCAGCGGGCTGAGGCCCATCGCGGTGACCGGCTGCAGTTCCATGCCTGCGCCTTCGACGCGGCAGAAGCGGTCGCCGTCGCCCGTGGCCGCAATCGCGAGGAAGGACGCGACGTTCTCACCAAAGGCGACGAAGCCGGCGCTCCCTGCGATCTGCCCGCCGGCGAGGCGCAGACTCTGCGGGCGGCGGTAGCCGAGATGACCCTCACCGCCGTCGACAAGCGCCGTGCCTGCAGGCTGGCCGAAAAGGCCGGCCGCCTCCGGCAGCAGCAACGCTGTGCCGATCGTCGGCGCCTCCTGCACGAGGCTGGCCACGGCGTGCCCGACCGAGAGGGCCGGCAGGCCCAGGCCACCCTGCTCCGCGCTGCGGTGCAGGTCCAGCAGCCCGAGTTCGCTCACCTGCGTCCTGAGCGCCTGCGGAATCTTGCCGGACTCCGCCGCCTCGCGCTCGGCCGGCGCCGCCGCGTGTCCGAACTCCCGCGCCAGCTCCGCGACCGCCTGGCTGTCTTCGTCCCAGTCAAAGCGGAACATGCTACTCGCCTCTCCTTCTCATCCCGTCGAGAAACGTCGCCGCAAACTGCCGCCCGATCTCCGCGGGCGTCAGCCTGCCGTCGCTCTGGTACCAGCGATGCGCCCAGTTGAGCGCGCCGAGCAGCATCAGCGCGGCGACCGCGGGGTCCCGCGGCTCGAATTCGCCCGCCGTGATGCCCTCGGCGATCAGGTCCGCGACGAGGCGGTTGTAGCGCCTCGTCATGCCGCGCACCTGCGCCGCCAGTTCGTCCGGCACGTAGTGGGACTCGCGCACCAGCACCGTGACACGCTCGGGTGCGGCGCAAAGCCGCTGCACGTGCGCCTCGATGACGCGCCTGAGCCGCTCGGCCGCCGAGCCGCCCTCGCCGGCGATCCGCTCGCCGTCCCCGAGGTAGCCCGCGATGGTCTCCTCCGCCAGTGTGCGCAGGAGCACGTCTTTCGCGGTCACGTAGTGGTAGAGGCTGCCCTTCTTGAGCCCGACGGCGTGCGCAATGTCGTCCATCGTCGTCGCGTGGTAGCCATGCGTGTGGAAAAGGTCCGCGGCCGCGCCGAGGATTTCGGCGGATCTCGCCACCGCCCCACCCCCTTCAACCGACTGGTCGGTCGAACATTTCGCGTGGCTCCGCCGTGATTCCTTCTACCGCGGCAAAAAGAATTCGGGCCGCAGGACACCCCGCACGCCTACCCTCAGCCAGCCGGTGCCGGTCGCGGCGGGCGGCGATGTTCGAGCGCGCGGCTCGCCTTGGCGATGTCCTGCTCCATGCGGCCAAGGTCCGACATCAGCGCCCCCGCCTCTCGCAAGGCGCCGCTCTCCGCCATGCCCGCGAGCTGCGGCAGGAGCTCGCCGTTCGCCCGAGCGAGTTCGCGAAGTGCTCGGCGCATGCGCAGGGCACTGTCGCTGCCCGGGTGCTCCACCTGCCCGACGAACGCCGCGACGGCCTCCTGCGCGAGGTCGATCGGCACGGCGGCGAACCGCCCGAGATCCGCCGCGTCCGCGTCGCGCAGGCTGCGCGCCATGCCGCGCACTTCGATCGCCACGCGCTCGAGCGCGGAAAACGCGATTTCGAGCCGGCGCGCGTCCGCCGCACGGCCCCTGCGCAAAGGATTGAGACGCAGGCTTTGGCGGGCGAGGGACACGGCCGCCTGCGCCTCGGCGGCCTCGCGCGCCAGAACCAGGGCCTTGCCCGCCTGCGCGGCGACGCGCCCCCGGCCAAGACCCCGCAGCTCCTTCGCGATCGCCCTGCCGAGCGCGGCCACGGCCTTCAGCGCCGACGGCGTCGGATCGGGCGGCCAGAGCAGGGCCTGCACCAGGACGCCTACGAGCGCCCCCAGCACCGTCTCCATCAGGCGCGCCGCCGCGTACTCGGGCTTGCCGCCGAGCGCGAGGACGAGCAGGCCCGACACCCCGACCTGCGACGCCGCCCTGGCGCGGAAGCCGAGCAGGCTGGAGACGGCCATGCCCAGGAAGACGAGGATGGCGACGGCCACAGCGCTCGCCTGGAGGAAGTGGACGAGGGCGAGGCTCAGGGCGATGCCGATCACGACGCCGACGATGCGCTGCGCGCCGAAGGCCAGGGTCTCGTAGACCGTCACCTGCAGCGAGAGGATCGCGGCCAGCGACGCGAAGTATGGCTGGTGGCTGCCGAAGCTCAGTACGGCGAGCCACCAGGAGAGACCGGCCGCGATGGCCGCCTTGGTCGGGGGAATGGCGCGCACGATCAACTCCTGCAGCTGCAACGGCGTCACCCGGTCCTTAGCCTGCCGCACCGCCCCGGGCGGGATGCCGCAAGGGCGGCGGCGTCAGCGCAGCCACCTGCGGCGCGCCGCCCAAAGCAGGGTGAGGCCGGTCAGCACGACCATGAGCCCGAGAGACCACGCGTAGCCCTGCGGCCAGGCGTACTCCGGGATGCGGAAGTTCATGCCGTAGATCGACGCGATCAGCGTCGGCGGCAGGAAAAGCAGCGACACGATCGTCATCACCTGCATGACGTGCGTCATCTCGTTGGACTGCACCGAGGTGTACGCCTCGACCGTTTCGCCGAGCGACTCGCGCACGGCCTCGATGTCATGGTGTGCGCTCTGGATGCGCTGCCCGATCTCGCGGCAGCGCCGCGCGGCGTCGGGACCCCACTCCTGCGGGAGTTCCTCCGCCAGCACCGTGAAGATGACCTGCGCGCGCTGCACGGCCTGGCGCAGGGCGAAGGCGCGTCGGCGCACCCTGTAGGTGATGTGGCCGAGGCCCCGCTGCGGTCCGACCAGCACGCGCTGCGCCACCTCCTCCGCCGCGGCGACGGTCGACTCGCTCTCGCTCTGGTAGCCCGCGACGATGAGATCCCAGGCGAGCCAGAAGGCCTGCTCGGCGCTTTCGGCCTCGCCCTCGGCCCGGATCAGTTCGGCGGCCACCGCCGAACTTTCGGGGGCAACGATGGTCAGGTCGCCGGCCCTGGCCAGCATGGCGACGGGCGAAGACTCTCCGCCACGTCCGATCTCGAACGCGCGTAGGGCGACGCGCCCCTCTCTCACCCGCACCTCGACGCGGCTGTCGCCGCTCAGCACCGCGACGTCCGAGGGCTCGCAGGGCGTGACCCGCGCGAGCTCCTCCGCCGGGAGCGGAGGGTACCAGAGGACCTCGCCACGCCCCCCGCCGCTCCCCAGCCGCCGCCGCCCCAGGGGCCCAAGCGTCATGACTCGGCCTGCCGCGGCCTGCGCCAGGTCAGGACGAACGCGAGCACGAGCCAGATGATGAAGACCGCGAACACCGCCGGCACGACGACGCCCCGCGCGAAACCCTCGAACGCGGCCAGGCTGGGCAGCCGCGTCGTCACGAGCACCGCGAGAGCTGCCGCGGCAAAGGCCACCAGGCCGCGCCACCTGTCGCTGCCGGCCGCGAGGCAGGTGTACTCGGTCGCCACCCAGATGTGGACCGCGGCAAAGGTGAGCGCGAATGCGCTCCACGCGAGGACGACGATCAGGCCGAAGCGGTTCAGGACGAAGCTCGCGAGGACGAGCGTGCGCAGGGCGGACACGACGGGCCAGACCTGCGTCAGCACGAAGTTCGGGCCGCCTGTGGCCAAGGTGCCGGCAAACGCGACGGCAATCAGCACGAAGGCGAGCACGGTGCCCGAGACGACGCCGGGAACGCCCTTGGACTTGTGCGCGGGCAGGAACGCGACGATGGCGGTGCTGCCGCCGTAGAGCAAAAGGCCGTCGAACGCGCCGTTCAGGATCGGCACGGCTGCGAGGTGCGGACCCGGCCAGACGGTCGCGAGCTGCTCGCCGCGCGCGAGCAGGAGCGCGAAGGCGAGCAGGGCCATCAGCGCCGCGGCGAGGAAGGCGACGAAGACGGCGCGTGCCAGGCCCTCGATGCGATGGCGGGCGGCCGTGTAGGCCGCGGCCGCGATCAGGACGACGATCTCGAGACGGGACGATCCCGGCAAGACGATCGCGGCGGCCATCGCCGCGTACGTGGTCAGGAGTTGGCCCGCCAACGCCGTCTCGACGAAGGCGAGCAGGATGAGCCAGGCCCGTCCCGCCCATCCCCCCCGGCGCAGCAGGGCCCTTGGCAGGTTGCGGCCCTCGACGCGCGTCGCGCGCCTCGCCATCTCCCAGGTCCAGGCGATCACGAGCAAGGAGACGAGGACGAGCGCCAAGCCCGCGGCCCGGCCCGCATCCGCGACCAGCAGGCGCGGGGCGATGAAGACGCCTAACGCGAACACGGCTGCCGCCGTCAGCATCGCGGTCTCGAGGCCGCCGATGCTGTTCCTGGCGCTGCTCATACCACGATGCCCTGCTCTGGCAGGTGCACCTCTACCCGGATCGCGATGTCGGCGCGCCGCAGCGCCTGGCTGAAATCCCCAAGCCTGCGGTACGACTCGGGGTCCTTGAGATAGAGCGCCTGGGCGAACTGGAACGCGTCCACTCCCGCCTTTTGCGCATGGTGGACGACCAGCATCAGGCGCCGCGTCAGGGCCTGGGCGCACGACCGCTCGACCACCGACAGCGCGGCCCGCGTCAGGTGGACGACCCGGTCGGGACTCTGCGAGACGAGCCCCGAATAGCGGACGTCGACCCTGATGTGCAGGCGCCCGCCCGGACCGATCGCAACCTGCCGCGACACCTTGGCCCGCATGCTGCGGACAGCGGCATTGCCAAAGGGCGTCGGGAATATGAAGCTGCCCTTGGTGAGCTTGCCGCGCAAGGTCATCACGCCGACCGTCTCGGCCTGATCGAAGACATGGGGCGGCTGGCCAGGCTGCACGGCGGCGACGCGGTCGATGGCGATCGAGCCATCCTCCACCCTCGCCACCGGCAGCACCGCCGTGCCGCCGGGCGAGGCGAGGTCCGCCTCCGCGCGCCAGGCCGGCACGCCGTAGTCCACCGCCTGGCAGCCTCGGCAGTCGAAGTGCGTGCTGTAGAAGAAGGCGGGAAGCCTCTCCTGCAGGGGCGGGGGCTGCAGCACCCGGGCGGCCTGGCCGTCCGCGAGGACGAGCCATTCGGTATGGTCCGTCTCGCCGATGCGCTGCTCCTCGGCCAGCATGCGGTCGCGCAGGTTTGACGGCAGGTCGAGCGCCATGATCAGCACGTGCATCTGGCCGAGGTAGATGTCGCGGCTCGTCTTGTTCTCCATGTGGCTGATCGCGGCGTCGAAGCTGTGCGATGCGGCCGAAACGGTGTAGAACTGGTTGCCGCCGGAGCTGCCGCTCAGGGACTGCGGGCTCGGGATTTCCATCGTGTAGTTGATGCCTTG
This sequence comes from Bacillota bacterium, assembly GCA_021847575.1. Taxonomy (GTDB): domain Bacteria; phylum Bacillota; class Sulfobacillia; order JAJZYS01; family JAJYTV01; genus JAJZQO01. Next base: position 24,139 of record JAJZQO010000022.1, read on the forward strand.
TTTGCCTGCGGCGTCGGCCGCGACGCCGAGGACGAGCGCGCGGTCGTCGATCGGGTTTGTCGCACCGCCGCAGCCTGAGAGCGTGAGCAGCAGGAGCACGGCGGCGCCCAGGCGGACGGCTCTCATCGCCCGATCATCCTGGCGAGCCAATTCAGGCCGAGCGCGCGCAGGAGCGAGCCGTGGTCGTCGCGCCTGGGCGGGCCGAGCGAGCGCACGGGCAAGCGCACGACCGAGTCGCGGAAGTCGCTCGCGGCGCTCGGCACGAGCGGAGCGAGGTACGGCTGTCCCGCCACCTCCAGCGACGCGAGGCTCGCCACAACGGCGAAACTGAGCGCGATGATGCCGATCATGCCCCAGATCGCCGCCGCCACCGCCATGGGCCAGAGCAGGATGCGCCAGACCGACGTGATCTCGAAGGATGGTGCCGTAAAGTCCGCGACGGCGGCGATCGTCGCCACGACGATCATCAGATCGGAGATGAGCCCCGCCTTGACGAGCGCCGTGCCGACCACGATGGCGCCGACTGTGCCGAGCGTCGAGCTCATCTGCGCCGGCATGCGCAGGGCCGCCTCGCGCAGGAACTCCACGATGATGAACATGACCACCACCTCGATGATCGGCGAGAAGGGGACCCCTTCGCGCGAGCCGGCGACGACGATCGCGAGCCGGGTGGGCATGAGGTCCGGGTTCACCGTCGTGGCGGCGACGTAGAAGGCGGGCAGGTAGATCGCCGTCAGTGTGGCGATCAGGCGCAGGATGCGGACGTAGCTCGCTTCCCAGAAGGTCATCATGTAGTCCTGCATCGTGCGGTAGAAGTCGCCGAGCGTCGACGGGTAGATGGCGACCGTGGGGTCGCCGTGCATCATGATCAGCATGCGGCCCGCGAGCGCGGCGCGCGTCGCCTCGTCGATCCGCTGCGTCATGCGCAGCTGCGGGAAGAGCGAGTACGGGCGCTGCTCGAGCAGGCCGGTGATGCTCGAGATGACCTGCAGGTCCTTCGGCTCGGCGGTCGCGATGGTCTGCTGCACCCGCTCGACCATCTGGGCGTCGCTGACGCCCTGCAGGTGCAGCACGGCGACCTGCGTCATGGTCTCGAGGCCGACCGCCTGGTGCCAGACCTTGAGCCTCGGGCTGCGCAGGCGGTCGCGGATCAGGGCGAGGTTCGACTTGAGATCCTCGATGAAGGCCACCTGGGGGCCCATCACCGACTGTTCTACTTTGGGCGCCGAGAGGCTGCGCACAGGGATTTGCTTGAGGTCGAAGGAGATGGCGCCCTGCGTGCCGTCGACGAAGAGCAGCACGTGGCCCGCGACGAACTCGTCGTCGACTTCCGTCCAGGTCGTGACGTGCTTGAAGACGAGCGCAGGCAGGTGGGCCGCCGCGAGCTGGGCGAAGTCACCCGGCCAGGGCCTCGGCACCGCCTGCAAGGCCTCGACCAGCTCCCGCTCGAGCTCCTCCCGGTTCACGGCGCCGCCGTAGTAGGCGAGGAGCCCCTTGTGGCCAGCCAGGCTGAGTTTGCGGCTGACGGCCGGATAGGTGTCGAGGTATCTCGCCTCGAGCCATGCCTCGTTGGCCGCCAGGGCGGCCGGCACTTCTTCCGACACATGGCTGCCGAGCCAGCCCGTGAGGGTGTCGACCATCTTGCCGCCATGCTGTTCGATCTCATGCAAGGCCTGCCGCGTCGAGGGCATCGCACCACCTCCTGACTCGTGTAGGCTTCGATGCCCGGGGTGGCTTCTATGCGCCGCCAAACGGGACGGCTACACTCGATACGGCATGAACGCCAGACGAAGGAGTGGTCCTGTGCAGCCTGAGGAAATCGTGCGGGATCTCATGGAACTTCTTGCCGTGCCGTCACCGACCGGTCGCGCGGAGGCGGCCGCGGATCTTTGCGCCGAACGCCTGGCCGGCTACGGTCTGCCCGTGACCCGCAGCGCGCGCGGCGCGGTTGTGGCGAAGATCGCCGGGACCGGCGGCGGACCTGCCCGGGCGCTCACCGCGCATGTGGACACGCTCGCCGCCGTCGTCGCCGAGGTGATGGCGGATGGCCGCCTGCGCCTCAGCCCTGTCGGCGGCCTGCCGGCCCTGTCCTGCGATGGCGCCTACGTCGAGGTCTGGTCCAGGGGCGGGTCCGTCACCGGTACCATCCTGCCGGAACATGCCTCGGCGCACGTGTTCGGGCCCCGCTACGAGGAGCAAAGGCGCACCTGGCAGGAGATGCGCGTCCGCCTCGATCTGGACGTGAAGGACCGCGAGGGGGTCCTGGCCGCCGGTATCCGCCCCGGCGACTTCGTCGTGCTCGACCCGCGCGCCGTCGTCACGCCGGCGGGCTTCGTCAAGTCGCGCTTCCTCGACGACAAGGCCTGCGCCGCCGCTCTCTTGGCGGCCGCGGGCGAACTCGCGCGGGGCCCCCGCCCGGCCCGCACGACCTACCTGCATTTCAGCGTCTACGAGGAGGTCGGCCAGGGCGCGCCCGCCGGGCTTGGGGCAGATGTCGAGGAGATCGTCGCCGTCGACATGGCGGCGGTCGGTGCCGGCCAGGCCTCGGACGAGCACCTCGTCACGATCTGCGCGAAGGACAGCGGCGGCCCCTACGACTGGAGCGTGCGCGCAAGGCTCAGGGCTCTGGCGGAACAGGCCGGAATCCCGTACGTCGAGGACATCTATCCCTACTACGCCTCGGACGCCACCGCCGCCGCGCGCAGCGGCCGCGACATCCGCATCGGCCTCTTCGGCCCCGGTGTCGACGCGAGCCACACGCACGAGCGCACCCACCAGGATGCCCTGCTCGCTACGGCCCAGCTCGCGGTCGCCTACATGCGCGAGGAGTAATCCTGCCAAATCAGCGGGCCCGGAGTCCCCTTGCGGGCCCGGGCCCTTGCTCTTTCCGCCGACCCCCGGCTCGATCGGTCGCAGCGGGATCGGCCTAGGCGAACGCCGATCCGCCAGTTTCCCGGCAAGCTGCCTCATCCCGCCGCTCCGGTGCGACCGCGCGAAACGGCGAGGTCCGTCATTGCGTTTATCTGCGAGAAAGCGCAATTATAGAACTCGAGAACTCTGCAGGGAGGGGCACGGAACACGGGGAATGCGACAGTATAAGGCCGAATTTTTCCAGGCGCTAGCCAACCCGCATCGCATTCACATCTTGGAACTTCTGCGCGAAGGGCCCCAGACCGTCAGTGAGTTGCAGACGAAAATGGGGATCGAAGCCCCCAATATTTCGCAGCAGCTTGGCATATTGCGTAAGCAGCACATCGTATACGGCAGGAAAAACGGTACATCGGTTATCTACGACGTCACTGACCGCTTGGTCTTCGAGATTCTCGACGTCAGTCGCAAGATGTTCCAAAACCACGTAGCCGAGTTGCAGTCCGCCGTTTTGAACGATACATCCGATTAGGGAGCGGACCAATACTGGGCCAATACTCCGGCGCGGTCCTACTTGCGCTGTTCTGTGTTTCATTGCTCGCATCTGTTCTGGGACTGCGCCACCAGAAAGGCCTTTTTTCGGTATTGCAACATGTCCTTGAAGTGCTGCAGGCCTGCCTCACCCTGTCGCTGGGGCTCCTCGGGCTGTTTGGTCCGGCCTTCTCCATGGTGCTCGTCGCGCTCTGGGGGCGGTGGCCGCTGGAGATCGGCATCGACCAGCTGTCCGGCTTCTTCCTGGCCGTCCTTGGCCTGGTGCAGTTGGCCACGGCCGTCTACGGCATCCGCTACACAGCGCACCTCGCCCGAGGGCAGCGAGTCCTCGTAGGCACACTCGTCCCGCAGTTCACGATCTCCATGGCCCTGGTGCTGGTCGCGCGCGACGCGGTCTCGTTCCTCATCGCGTGGGAGCTCATGTCCCTGACCTCGTTCGGGCTTGTCGTGGTGGAGCATCGCCGCGAGAAGGTGCGCAAGGCCAGCTTCCTCTACCTGGTCGCGACGCATGTCGGCGCACTCGCCCTGATCGGACTCTTTGCGGTGCTGGCGGCCCACGGACTCGGAACCACCTTCGCGGCCTACGCGCACGGCGTGCCGCTCCTGCCTACGGGGCTGCGCTCCTTCTTGCTCCTCGTCGGGATCGTCGGGTTCGGCAGCAAGGCGGCGATCGTTCCGTTCCACGTCTGGCTGCCGCGCGCGCACCCGGTGGCGCCCAGCCACGTTTCCGCGCTGATGTCCGGCGTGATGATCAAGATCGCCATCTACGGCCTTGTGCGCCTCGTCTTCGGCTGGCTGGGAACAGGGCCGCTCTGGTGGGCGATGCTGCTCATCGCGCTCGGCGTCGTCTCATCGCTTGTCGGCGTGCTGTATGCCCTGATGGAGCACAGCTTGAAGCGGCTGCTCGCGTACCACAGCATCGAGAACGTCGGCATCATCGTCGTCGGCCTCGGCGCCGCCGCACTGGCGCGCAGCCTGGGCGCGGGCCTCCTCTACGAATTCGCCTTTGCCGCCGCGCTCTTCCACGTGTTGAACCACGCGGTCTTCAAGTCCGGCCTGTTCCTTGCCGCCGGATCGGTGCGCGAAGCGTCCGGCACCGACGACCTCGAGCAGCTCGGCGGGCTCGCCAGGTCCATGCCCTGGACCACCGCAGCCTTCCTCGTTCTCTCCATGGCGATCGCCGGGCTGCCACCCTTCAACGGCTTCGCGAGCGAGTGGATGACGCTGCAGTCGCTGCTGCGGCTGGCGCATGACGCGGCACCGGCCGTCGTGGCCGTGGCCGCCCTCGCGGCACTCGGCCTTGCGCTGACGGGCGGCCTGGCCGGGGCCTGCTTCGTCAAGGCGAGCGGCGTCGGCTTTCTCGGCCCGCGGCGCAGGGCCGGACGAATTCCGCGCGAGGTGGCGTGGCCCATGCTCTTCGGTCCCCTTGGGCTCGCCGCACTCGCGCTGGGGCTCGGACTCGCGCCGGGCGCCATCGCCGCGCTCGGCATGCGCATCGCCGCAGGGCTTGCGCATCTCCTCCCCAGGGCCACGACCGCTCCCCTCGCCTTGGCCGCGCCCTGGACTCGACCCGACTGGCCCCTCTATCTCGTGCTCGGGGCGGGGGCGGCTGTCCTCGCTCTGGCCTTTGCCCTGCGGCGCATGAGCCCCGCGGCCGTTGTCCGCCCGGCCTGGGGCTGCGGCAGCGAGGTTGGCGTGAAGAGCGCCTACACCGCCACGTCGTTCAGCAAGTCGATCCGCCAGATCTTCCAGGCGTTCTACCAACCGCGGCGTTCCCTCGTGCGCGTCGAGACGAGCCTCCCCTACCTGCCGGCCGATGTTCGCTACGAGAGCCGGGTCCACCACTTCATCGACCAGCGGCTCTACCTCCCCGCGCAGCGCGGTGGGCTGCGGTCGGCCAGGTTTCTGCGCCGCCTGCAGTCCGGGTCGCTGCGCCAGTACATCGGCTACCTACTCTTCACGCTGCTGCTCATGCTGGTCGCTGTCGGACGCTGATGCGGGGGGGGGATTGGTCATGGGCTTCGTACTGCAGGTCAGCTTGCTCATCGCAATCGCGCCGCTCGGGCAGGGCATCGTCCAGTCGGTCAAGGCAAGAATGCAGGGTCGCCGGGGTCCTGTGCCCTGGCAGCCGTACGCTGTCGCGTTCAAGCTCCTGCGCCGGCAGGCCGTCTGGCCCCAGGGCGCCACAGCCGTGATGCGCTCAGCGCCGTGGCTGCAGTTCGCCGCCATCGCCGTGGCGTCGTTGTCGCTGCCTATCTTCTCCGCGGCGGGGGCGCCGGAGATTCTGCTGCCGCTCTTCGCGTTGGCGCTCGCGCGGTTCGCGCTGGGACTCGCGGCGCTCGACACGGGAACACCCTTCGCTGGCCTCGGCAGCAGCCGCGAGATGACGGTCGGGGCACTTGTCGAGCCGGTGCTGCTCGCGAGCGTGCTGCCCTGGGTACTCGTCGCGGGCAGCACAGGATGGCCCGCGATGCTGCAGGCGTCCCTCGGCATGGGACTTTTCAGCGTTGTCCGCCTCGCCGCGTTCGCTGCCCTCTTCCTTGTGCTGGTGGCGGAAACGGGACGCCTGCCGGTCGACAATCCCGACACGCACCTTGAACTGACGATGATCCACGAGGCCATGCTGCTCGAGTACGCTGGACCGCCGCTCGCCGTGATCCTTTGGGGTGCCTGGCTCAAGCAGATCTTCCTCGTCGCCCTGGTTGCGGCCCTCGTGCTTCCCTGGGGGATCGGAAGGCCCCTCGGCCTGCTCTGGGCCGCCGGCGAATGGCTGGCGCTGCTCGTGGCCCTGGGTGTCGCCGAGTCGCTGGCCGCGAAGATGCGCTATCTCCGCGTCCCGGCCTACCTCGCGACATCCTTCGCCCTCTCCCTGTCCGCACTGGCGCTGCAAGTCGCGGGGGCAGCGCGATGACCTGGACGAATGCGCTTGCGGACCTCCTCGTAGCCACGGCGGTGCTGCCCGTTCTTCTGCGGCAGATGCGTCCTGGCGTCTACGTGCTCGCCCTGCAGGGCCTCGTGCTGGCAGCGGTCGCGCTGGGTTTCAACCCGAATCCCGCAGGCATCCTCACCGCGAGCCTCGTTCTGCTCGCCAAGGTGATCGCCGTACCATGGCTCCTGCACCGCACAGCGACGCGCGCGGCGGCCTTCAACCTGGTCGAGAAGGTGACGCCTTTCACCTATCTCGGCGTGGTCGCCGTACTGCTGGCCGTGCGCCTCCTTTCGGTGCGCATCGCCCCCGCGGCCTTCGGACCGGGCGCGGCGCAGCTCGCCGCCGCGGCGCTTGCCGCGACGATGCTGGGCCTGCTCCTGGTTGCGACGCGCCGCCTACTCCCGAACCAGATGCTCGGCCTCGCCCTGACCGAGAACGGGCTCTACGCCGCAGGCGTGGCGCTCGCGCACAGCCTGCCGCTGCTGCTCGACCTCGGCGTGCTGCTCGACTTCCTGCTCGCCCTCGTGCTGCTCGCCTGGCTGTCGGGCCACATCCGCAACGCCTGGGGGCATGTGGACGCCGATCAACTCAACGGACTGCGAGGCTGACCATGGCAGACATCTGGCTCCTGCTCGTGGCTCCTTGGATCGCGCCACTGCTCGTCGCGCACCCGGCCCTGCGGCGCCACGCGTGGCGGGTCTACGCCGCCGTCTCTGTCGCGGTGCTCGGTCTCTCCATCTTCGCCGCGGCGTTCTCGCCGGAGCTCACAGGGCTGGGGCGGCTGCTCGTGCCCCTCGTGGGGCTCGTCGGCACCCTCACGGTGCTCGCCTCGCGCTGCCCGCTGCACGGCCTCGAGGATCCGCGCCAGCACCGCATCTACCTGCTCTGGCTCACCGCCTTCTGGTGGTCCCTGCTGCTCGTCGCGCTGAGCCGCAACCTCGGCCTCTCCTGGCTCGGCATCGAGCTGACCACGATCACGTCGGCGGTGCTGGTCGCGAATTCGCGCAAGCGCTCCGCCGTCGAGGCCGCGTGGAAGTACGTCATGCTCTGCTCGCTCGGACTCCTCGTGGCGCTCCTGGGGCTCCTCCTGATCTATGGCATGAACGCGCACGCCGGGCGCACGGCGCTCGCCGTGCTGGACTTCGGCGCACTGCAGGCGCACGCGCGGGGACTTGCCCCCGCCACGGTGCGCCTGGCTCTCATCTTCCTGACGGTCGGCCTCGGTACAAAGGTGGGGTTCGCGCCCCTGCACACCTGGCTGCCCGACGCGCACAGCGAGGCACCGGCACCGGTGAGCGGCCTGCTCTCCGGCGTGCTGCTCTCGCTCGCGCTCATCGTGCTGTGGCGCACGGACGTCGCCCTGGCCCCGGCCGCAGGCCAGGGCTTCGGCAACAACCTGCTGCTGGGGTTCGGTGTGCTCACCACGGTCGTCTCGACGCCCTTCCTCCTGGTCCAACTGGACCTCAAGCGCCTGCTCGCCTATTCGAGCATGGAGCAGATGGGCCTCATCGCCATTGGCTTCGGCATCGGCAGCCGCCTCGCGATCACAGCGGCCCTGGCGCAGATCGTCATCCACGCGCTCGTCAAGTCGGGGCTCTTCTACGTCGCGGGCGACATCCTGCAGGCGTACGGGGGCAAGAAGCTGCCGCGGTTTTCGGGCCTGATCGCATCGCAGCCGCGGCTCGGCTGGCTCTGGCTGCTCGGCGTGTTCACGCTCGTCGGCCTGCCGCCGCTGCCGATGTTCCCGACGGAGCTCGCCATCCTTTTCGCGCTCTTCTCCCGCTCCGCCCTGCTCGGCTGGATCGTCCTCTTCGCCCTCGGCGCGATCTTCGTCGGGCTCGCCCACTATGTCGTCGAGTCCGCGCTCGGCGAGGGGCGGCCCGTCCGCGCCCGCCACGGGCCCGGGCGCAGCTGGGTCGGCGCGCTGCTCGGCTTCGCCGTCGCCCTGCCGCTCGGCTGGCTCCTGCCGACGGCCCTCCTGCAGAGCCTTTCGCCATTCCTGACGGGGAGGTGACCCGGTGAGAGCGATCACATGGCGGACGGTTCCGCTCGCGCAGCGCTCCGCGGCCATAGGCGAACTTCTCGCGCAGGGCAGCGCATTTCACATGTGCTTTGCGGAGGATGCGGGCGCAGGGATCGAACTTGCCTATCTGTTCTCCGGCCGGGACGGCGGGCTCTGCGGTCTGCGTTCGCCGCTGGCGGGGGCCCTAGAGGCGTCGACGCTCGTCGACGACCTCCCGGCGCTGCACTGGGATGAACGCGAGATCCAGGACATGTTCGGCGTGCGCCTGAGGGGTCACCCCGATCCGCGGCCGCTGCTCCTGCCCGACAGCTACGCTGGGGCGCCGCCGCTCGCCCCCCAGGCCCCCGTGGCCGCGCGGGAGCCGTGGCGGGGCCACAGCCTGCACCAGCACGGTACCGTCCAGGTGCCTGTCGGCCCGGTGCACGCCGGCATCATCGAATCCGGCCACTTCCTGTTCACAACGATGGGAGAGACGATCCTCCAGCTCGATGCGCGCCTCTTCTGGAAGCATCGCGGCGTAGAGGCGAACATTGCGGGCCGCGGCATCCCTGAGGCGATCCGCGTTGTCGAGCGCACCTGCGGCAGCTGCAGCGCATCGCACCAGGAGGCGTTCGCGGAGGCTGTCGAGGCGATCGCCGGCGCCGAGGTGCCAGCGGGGACGCGGGCCTGGCGCACGGCCATCCTCGAACTGGAGCGGATCTACAACCACCTGAACGACCTCGGGCAGCTCGCGACCGGCGTCGCGCTGCACGTCCTTGCGCAGCAGGGCCTGCGGCTCAAGGAGCGTGCCCTGCGCCTGCAGGAGGAGGCATTCGGCCACCGCTACCTGTTCGGCGCGATCCGGCCGGGCCAGGTGCGCGCGCCCAAGGACCTCGCGCGGCTACTGGCGGGCCTGCGCCGCCTGCACGCCGACAGTGCCGGCTGGGCGGACCGCCTGTTCGCCAACGCGGGCTTTCGCGACCGCCTCGCAGGCACCGGGCAGGTGCCGAGGGAGGTGGCCCTGTCGCTGGGTGCGGTCGGGCCGGCGGCCCGCGCGAGCGGCATCGCGAGCGACGTGCGCGCCGACCTGCCATACGCCATGTACCACCAGCTGGCGATCGTGCCCGAGACTGCGAGCGGCGGCGACGCGCTCGCCCGCGCGGAGGTCCGTCGCCGCGAGCTGCTCGCCGCCTTCGACATCGCGGTCGCCATGCTGGAGAGTGGCAGCCGGGAGTCGTCGCCGCAAGGACTCGACGCGGCGCTGTCCGGTGCCGCGGCTGCCCTCGTCGAATCGCCGCGCGGCGCAGATGGCCAGTTCCTGCGGCTGCGCCAAGGCAAGGTGCAGCGCTGGCATCTGCGCTCGGCGTCCTTCGCCAACTGGCCGCTGATCATGGTCGCGTCAGCCGACAATCCGATCGGGGACTTCCCGCTGATCAACAAGAGCTTCGAGCTCTGCTACGCATGCTGCGATCGCTAGGCGAGGAGGCGAAGCCTTGGCGCACAAGGCGTTTCTGATCGGCCGTTCACTCGCGTTGCGGCTGGTCGACTGCGGCAGTTGCAATGCGTGCGAATCCGAGCTTGCCATGCTGTTCGGGCCCGACTTCGACGCTCAGCGCTTCGGGATCGAGATGGTGCCGAGCCCGCGCCACGCAGATGGACTGATCGTGACCGGTCCGGGCACGAGCCAGATGACGGATGCGCTTGCGCGCACCGCCGAGGCCGTCGGTGCGCCGCGGGTCGTCGTTGCGCTCGGCGACTGCGCGATCTCCGGCCATGTACACCGCGATGGTTACGCGGCCAAATGCGGCGTCGCCGCGTCGCTCGAAGCGGACTTGCAAATTCCCGGCTGTCCCCCTGCGCCCGGCGAGATCCTCGGCGCGCTGCGTCGACTGATGCGCAAGGGGGCGACAGGGCAAGGTCTTGCGGCGTCCGATTGATCAGGCTGCGCAGGGACTGCCTGGTGCGCGCCTGGCCGCGGCCCCGCCGGCGTACCGCAATTGGGCGGGATCGCGTTGCCGGGGCTCGAGCAGCGAGGGGCGTCCGGCCGCAAGCCGGACACCCCTCCTTCATTTGCCTCGCCTGCTCCGCCACCGCCGGAGTGCCGACGTCGTCCCCGCCGCGGTTGTCGCGCTCCTCGCCCTGCCGCTCCGCACAAATCCCCGGGCCCCGCGCCTGAAGGAGCGGGCGAAGCTTGTTCGGGATGCCCGCTGCGCCGCTGCCCGTACCCACCCGAGTTCCCCTGCGGAGGCATGCTGACCCGCGGGCACGGGCGCATGATCCGGCTGTTTCCCGGATCGCCTAGAGCAGGCCGCGTACCGCGGTAAGGGCCGCGTGGTAGTCCGGCAGGTCCGTGAACTCGGGCACGTACTGCGCGTGGCGCAGCGTACCCTCGGCGTCAATGACGAAGACGGAGCGGCAGAGCAGCCCCAGCTCCGCGATATGCACGCCGTAGGCGTCGCCGAAACTCCCATCGAGGATGTCCGACAGCACGGTCATGTTCTGGGCGTCGGCCGCGCCGCACCAGCGCCCCTGCGCGAACGGCGTGTCGCGGCTGATGGTGTAGACGGCGACCTTGTCGCCGAACCCGCCCGCCTCCGCGTTGAAGCGGCGCGCCTGCAAGTCGCAGACGGGCGTGTCGAGCGAGGGCACCACGGAGAGGATGCGCACCTTGCCTGGCGTGTCCTTGAGACCCACGGTCGCCAGCGAACGGTCGATGAGCTGGAAGTCGGGCGCCGCGTCTCCGGCCTCGAGACGTGGTCCGACCAAGGTGAGCGGGTTGCCCTTGAACGTGTGCTCGCCCTTGCGTACGATGGCCAAGCGATCCCTCCTCGACCGAATATGGTGCGGGGCTCCGCTGCCCTGCCTGAACCGGAGGTGCCGGATTGTCCTATCTGCAGCAGGTGCAGCTGTATCTCGATCCCGAGGACGCGGACTGCCGCGCCGCCCGGGCGTTCCTCGCCGAGCACGGCGTGGTTGCCATGGAGTTCGACGTCCGCAGGGATCCCGCGCTGCTCGACGAGCTGGCCGCCATGGGCAGCGCGGCCCTGCCGACTATCGTCGTGAACGGCGTGGCCATCCCCGGATACGATCCGCAACTGCTGGCCGAGGTGCTGGGCCTCTAGCCCAGGGCGCCGGCGACGAGTTCGCCGATCTCGCCTTCGGCGGGGAAACGCCGCTCGTCCGCCTTGCGGAACAGCACGTCGCTGCCTAGGCGCACCTCGAAGATGCCGCCGTGCGATGGCTCAAGCATGATCCGCTCCAGAAAACCTAGCGTTTGTTGGGTCCGCAAGTTTTCCTTGATTTTTCGCTCTCTCGCACGTCGCAGCGTGTTCCATGAATATTCCTCTCCGCAGAGTCGGAGTTGCGACTTCGAGAGTTC
>JAJZQO010000102.1 GCA_021847575.1 Bacillota bacterium
GCCTCCTGGTCATGCTCTCAAGTTACCTGCCGGCGGTCGCAACGGGTGTCCTGATCGGCCGCGCGGCATTCGTCGGCTCTGCCGTCGTCAACATGCTGCCGAACGTCGGCCGCCTGCTCGGCCTCCTTGCCATAGGTCACAGGGCAAGCAGCGGGCTCGGGGTGCTTTGGGTGCAGGTCTCGAGCTTCGTCGCCTTCGGCCTGGTCGGGGTCGTTCTGCCCTACCGCACGCGCAACCCGCAGGCCATCCGGCCGGTCAGGGCCACACCCTGGGCGTCGGGCTGGGTCGCCCTGGCTGTCATGGCGTGGCTCTCGGTCGACGTGCTGACGGCTACTTTGCATCTCGGCGCGTCGCACGCGGCGGGGTTCGCGGTGCTGGCCCTGCTCGGCAAGGCGCCGTTCTACCTGGCGCAGCCGCTGGTGCTGATGGCCATCGGCGACGAGGGCTGGGGCCGCTCGCGCCTGCGCGAGGGCAGCCTTGCGGTGGTGGTGGTCGCGGCCGGCAGCGTGCTTTTGGCGGTGGTGGTCGGCTCGGTCGCGATGCGGCTGATGGGCGTCGAGGAGCCGGCGTGGCTGCTCGGAGCCTACTTCCTCGGCACCTGCGCCCTGGCGCTGGGCTATCTCTGGAGCGGCGCCGCGGCCCAGCGCGCCAGGCACCATTGGTGGCCGATGCTGGCCGCCTGCGCGATCTGGGTCGTCTGGAGCCTCACGGCAGGCGGCGGCGTCCAGTCGCTCGTCGTAGGCTACACCCTCGCACAGCTCATTGGCGCAGCTGCGGCGGTCTACCTCGGCAGCCGCGCGCAGTCGGCGCGTGGCTCGGGTAGGGAAAACCCGGAGGTCATGGCGAATTGAATCTTGGAGTTGATGGTTCGGTGCACGGCCAGATCTTGCCGTACGCTCTCGTCACCGGCGCAAGCCTCTTCGGTCGGCCGCGCTCCGCACGGGCTGGCGTGGACGAGGTCTGGGAAGCCTTACGCGCCAAGGTGGTGCCGCCCTACGACATCTCGGAAATCCTGCTGCACACCCTCGAAGGCTTGGCGGAGCTCCTGCCCGCCGAGGGCTACTACGCCTATGTCGCCCCCGCGGCCGGACAGCCCATGCACCTGCGCCTGACGCGTGCCGAGACCGGAACGCCGCAGATCGGCGTCAACTATGCGGGTCTGGTGGCGGGGGCGCCCATCCGGCAGGCCCCGCTCGAGCTGCCGCCAGGACAGCCTGGGGTGACATGTCGGGAGGACGGGCCAGCCGGGGACCCATACCTCTCGCTCGGCGTCGGACCGCGCATCGTGGTGCGGGCGGCTCTCGCGCGGCGCCAGCACGTGAGCGACGCGGAACGGAAGCTGCTGCTGGCGCTCGGCGCGAGGTTGCAGCCCGTGTTCGAGGTCCTGCTCGCGCTGGACGACCTGGCCGTCGCGGGCGAGCGGGCGGCCGTCGAGAGCACCACGCAGCGCATCGCCGCAGAGTTCACGCTGCAGGCCGAAAAGCTGCTCGCGCTGGTCTGCCGCCTGGGCGGCGAGGCGCTGGCGGCCAGCGCCGGCTACTGCATGGCGTGGCAGGGCGACACGACGCACGCCGTCTGGACGCTGGGGGCGGGGCGGGAGCTCTACGCCGCGCTCGACCCGCGAGCGCTGTTGAGCGCCCGCGCAGGCCTTTGGCTCGAGCCGAACCTGCCCGACGGGATCGCTCGGCTCGGTTACGCCGGCTTCGCGCTGGTCACGGTGCGCGAGGGAAACCTCGGCGGGGCCGTCGGCTACGGCCTCCAGACGCGCCCTGAACTGGCGGACGGCGTGATCGTCGTGCTGCAATCCCTCGCGGAAAGCCTCAGCCGCGGCATCGGCAGCCACCTGCACACCTTGACGCTCGGCCAGAGCTACCTGCAGTCGCTGCTGTCCGCCGCAGACCTGCTCGATGCCGCGGGAGAGCTCTCGCGGGACCACTCAAGGCGCGTGGCGGACACGGCGCGCGACATCGGGCGGCGGCTCGGCCTAGCGGAGGAGGAGCTCGGGGCGCTGTACCTCGCCGGGCGGCTGCACGACGTCGGCATGGCGTCGGTGGCGCTCGGACTGCCCAACACCAAGGGCAGCCTGAGCGAGGAGGGGCGCAGCGTCATCCAGAAGCACCCCGTGGTCGGAGCGGCCCTGCTCGGCGGACTGCCCGCCGACGTGGTGCCACCCAGTGCCGTGCGCGCCGTGCGCCAGCACCACGAGCGCTGGGACGGGCAGGGCTATCCGGACGGCCTGGCCGGTCGCGACATCGACCTCGCGGGGCGCATCGTGGCCTGCGCGGAGGTGTTCGTGGCCCGCACCTCGGCGCGCTCCTACCGCCCTGCGCTGTCCACGGCGCGCGCTCTGCACGAGCTGCAGCTGGTCGCAGGCAGCCAGCTCGACCCCGAGGTGGTCGGCGCCCTGGTGGAAGTCTACGCGACGCGCGGTGTGCTGCCGCAATCCCAGGTGGACTAGCCCCGGAAAATCACCCTGTGAGGAGTGTCCTTGTGCGCGCACCCCGCCTGAGAGGGCGTACGTTCGTCGTGTATTACGGCTACGGCCCCCTGCCCGAGATCGCCGAGTACGACATCGCCATCCTGGAACCGGCCGGCTGGCGGCCTGAGGATGTCCAGGCCCTCAAGGCACGCGGCGTGCGCTGCATCGCCTACGTCTCGGCCATGGAGGCGACGCGGGCCACCCTGGCGCGCCTCGGCATACCCGACCGGCAGCTGTTGCAGGTGGCCGACGGGCCCTGGCTGCACGACCCGTTCGACACCTACGTCGTGGACCCGCGCTCAGGCCCTTGGCGCCAGCACGTGCTGGGCGAGGCAGGGCGGCTCGTTGCGGAGGGCTGGGACGGCGTCTTTCTCGACAGCCTGGGCGATGTCGAGGACCAGAAGGTGCAGGACAGGGCCGCGTGGCTTCTGCCGGCCGCGGCCGATCTCGTGCGGGAGGTGCGGGCGGCCGTCGGTCAGGGCCTGCTCCTGCAGAACAACGGGATCTTCCTGCTCTTGCCGCTCGTGGCGGGCCTGATCGACGGCATCTGCTGGGAGGGCACGTTCGAACCGGAGGCCACGTCGGGGCCCTGGCTCAGGATGGTGCTCGAGCAGATCGCCAAAGTCGTGGGCCAGGAGGGCATCATGCCGATGCTCCTGAGCGAGATCGCGGCCGACGAGGGCGAGGCGGCGCGCCTTGGCGTGCTGGGCGAGCTGAGCAGGCGCTACGGCTTCCTCGCATACGCCGCGCCGTTCGACTACGCCCGGGGCATCCGCGGTGTCGACGGGCAGGTCGTCCTGGGCAGGTAAAAGCCGCAGGAGTTGGAGCCGCATTGGCGAAATTTGTCGCTGACGTCAGGCTGGGGGCGGCGCACGCCCCGGGGTGTCCCGATGGTCGTGTTCCTGATCCCGGCCTTCAACGAGGAGCGGACAATCCTCGACGTGCTGCGGCGCGTCGATCCCCTGGCGGACCTTGTCGTCGTCGTGGACGACGGCTCGCGCGACACGTCAAGCTCCTTGATCCGCGCCTGGTGCGCCCTGCACGGCAAGGTTGCGCTGCTGAGCCATGCCCTGAACCGGGGCATGTCGGGAGCCCTGCGCAGCGGCTTCGACTACCTGCTCGGCCTCGTGCGCCTCGGCGTGCTCGACCTGGACGACATCCTCATCACGATGGACGCGGACGGTCAGCACATCCCGGAGGAGTCCGGGCCGGCGGTGGACATGCTTCAGGCCCGCGATGTGGACGTGCTGCTCGGCCGCCGGGACCTCCGCGGTTACCCCTTGAGCAAGCGCATCGGCAACCGCGGCCTCTCGCTCTGGGCGACGCTGCTGACGGGCTACCCTTTCCGCGACGTCGAGTGCGGCTTCCGCCTGATGCGCATCGCGGTCGTCCAAGACATCATGCCGTACTTCACGGGACGAAACTACGGCTGCGCGCAGGAACTGGGCGTCCTTGCCGTCCGGCGCGGCTGGCGGATGGACAACACCCTGCCGACGCAGGTGGCGTTCTACCGCAAGGGGGCGCGCATCCGCGACGGGTTGACGAACATGGCGATGGGACTGCTCGCCTTTGTGCGCGTCACCCTGCGACTGCGCACGAAGGAGCAGGCTCTGCCCGACTACGAGGTGACCTGCCTGCCCGAGATCATGCGCGGCAAGGTGCCGGCCGCGCCGTGAGGGTTCTTTTGACGGACGGACTGCAGCGCAAGACTCTGGTGGCGACGCGCTCCCTCGGCAGGGCGGGATACGAGCCATGGGTGGCCGACGCAACGCCGTTCAGCCTCGCCCGCTGGTCCCGGCACTGCCGCCGCGCCCTCGTTTGCCCAAAGCCTGAAGGGGGCGGCTACGGGGACTGGCTGCGCCGGACCGCGGCGCAGGTGGACCTCCTGTTGCCGATGGACGACGCCTCGACCGCAGCCGCCATCGCCTGCCGCGGCGACATCGCGGCGCGTACGCTGCTGCCTGCCGCCGAGCAGTTCCGCGTCGGGCGCGACAAGCTGCTCACGGCGCAGCTGGCGGAGCGCTCGGCTGTGCCCCATCCCCGAACCGTAGGCGTGGACAGCCTAGAGGAGGTCGCGCGGGCCCGCGGGGCCATAGGCGGCGATGTCGTCCTGCGGCCGCGATTCGGTTCGGGCGGGCGTGGCGTCAGGTTTCTCGGCGCGGGCGATGCGGCGCCCGCGGGCCCAGTTCGCGCGCATATCGTGCAGCAGCGCCTGCCCCTGGGGCGCAAGTTCGATGTGGGCCTGCTCTACGGGCCGAACGGGGAGGTCAGGGCAAGTTTCTGCCAGGAGGAGCTGCGCTGGTTTCCAGGCGAGCAGGGGGCGAGCACGCTGCAGCGCAGCGTCAGGCGTGACGATCTCGTCGCCCTTTCGCAGCGCCTCCTGGGGCCGATCGGCTGGCAAGGCATGGTGGAGGTCGAGTGGATGCTGGTCGGGGAGGAGCCGATGCTGCTCGAAATCAACCCGAGGCCGTGGGCATCGCTCGGGCTCGCGGTCGCGGCCGGCGTCGACTTCCCGCGGCTCTGGGCCGAGCTGGCGCTCGGCCACGACGTGCGCGGACCCCGCGCCTACGACACGCAGGTGGCCTGCCGCTGGTCGCTGCCCGCAGACCTGTTGCACCTCGCGGCGCATCCCCTGCGGCGCCTCTCGCCGGCCGGGCCGGACCCGCTGGCCGGGGCGCGCGTGATCGACGACGTCATCGACGGGCGAGACCCCGCCCCCGTGGCGGGCTTCTTCATCGCGGTGCTGGGCCATCTCTTCGACGCCGCCACCTGGCGGCAGGTGATGAGATGGTAGGGGCGCGGCTGCTCTCGTTCGACGTCGAGCACTGGTACGACGCTACGCTGGCGTCCAAGCCCGCGTCTGCACAGCCGGAGTACGCGCGGCGCGAGATCGACGCCGTGCTGGAGCTGCTCGCCGCCCGCGGCGTGCGGGCGACCTTCTTCGTGCTCGGCGGCCTGGCCAGGCAGTTGCCCGCAAGCGTGCGCGACATCGCCGCGGCCGGGCATGAGGTCGGCTGCCACGGCCTGACGCATGAGCTGCTGTTCGAGCTTGGCGAGGCGCGCATGCGGCGGGAGGTGGGGGCGGCGCGCAGCATCCTGCAGGAGCTGAGCGGCCAGGAGGTCGTCGGCTACCGTGCCCCCACCTGGTCGCTCGACCGGCGCAGCGCCTGGGCGCCCAGGGTTCTCCACGAACTCGGCTTCCGCTACGATTCGAGCGTCTTTCCCTTGCGCACGCCGTTCTACGGTGTGCCGGGCGCACCCGTCGGTCCGTACCGCCTGAAGGCCGGTGACGGCTGGCTGCTTGAGCTGCCGCCTGCCGTGCGCGAGGTGCTGGGAGTGCGCGTGCCGCTCGCGGGCGGCATCTACTGGCGCGTTTTGCCTGCGGCGCTGGTCACCCTCGGGCTGCGGGGCATGCAGCTCCCCGTGCTCTACGCGCACCCCTGGGAGGTGGCGCCGGCGGGCTGGTCGCTGCCTAGCGGGTCTGGCGCGCTTGCGCGCTTCGGCATGGGGTTTCGCGGGCGCCAGCTCGGCCCTGTGCTGGGCCGCCTGCTGCGCACAGGCAGCTTTCAGCCGCTCGGCGACGCCTTGCGGGATCTCGACGGCTCAGCCCTGCCTGCCTGGGGGTTCCAGGATGGCCGCATCGCACAGCTCCCTCACTGACGGATCCAGAGCACGAGGAGCCCAGGGCTGCGGTAGTAGAAGCTGCTCGAGGACGGATGCGCCTTGTGGTAGGCCATGGCCCACGCATACGCATGGGCGTCGAGGACCGCTCCCGCCGGCCCCAGGTTCTCCGCCGCGCTCAGGGACGTCGGCAGGGGAGCGGCGCGGTCGGCGGTCGTCGGCCGGATACCGTCCGAGGTCACGAGCGGCACGTACAGGAAGGTGTCGCTCGTGAGGATCGGCAGGCCGGGCCACGCGGCGGGGCGCAGGCTCGCCTTGCGGGCAACCGCGAGCGGCACCTTGGCGAGGAAGTCGACGAGCTCCACGTGCCAGCCCTTGCCGAGCAGCTCGCTGTACTGCTCGGTCGGCGAGATGACGGTCCACTGGTAGGCTTCGAGGAATCCAGAGATCTTTTGCAGCACAGCCTCTGAGCCCGGCACTTCGTAGTGCGTCAGGGGTTGGGCTGGC
>JAJZQO010000001.1 GCA_021847575.1 Bacillota bacterium
GTCTCAGGCTCTCGGGACAGCTGACGGAACTGACGGCCGCGGACCTCACGTTCAGCCGGGCCGAAGCCAAGCAGTTCTACGAGCAGAGGGAACTCCGTGTGACCGATGACGACGTGGCCAAGCTCGTAGACCTGACCGGGGGATGGGTGGCGGGCATGCAGATGACGGCCATGTCGCCGGTGCAGGGAGGAGAACGGACGTTCCTGCCCGACCGCATCGACGTGGGTTGCTTCAGTGAGTACTTCAGGGAGGAGGTCTTCAGTCAGTTCGACGATGCGACGCAGTCCTTCCTCATGCAGACGTCCATCTTGGAACGGCTGTGCGGCCCCTTATGCGACGCCGTCACTGGCGAGGCGAACGGGCTGCACGCGCTACAGACGATTGCGGAAAAGGGCGGCTTCCTGATCTGCCTTCACGAGGTGGAAGGGTGGTACCGTTACCACCAGCTCTTTGCCGAGTTCCTGCAAGGAATGCTGCGCAAGAGGCATCCGGAGTGCACGGGCGCGTTGCATCGCCGTGCGGCCGCTTGGTTCGAGGATCACGGCTCGGTCACGGAGGCCGTCGGGCATGACCTCGGCGGAGGCGATCTCGACCGGGCGATCAGCCTCATCAAGAAGCAGGCTGCGGGCATGCTCGGCCGCGGCGAAAGGGCGACGCTGCTCAGGTGGCTCGACGTGCTGCCCTCAGCTCTGGTGCAGAAGGACGCGCAGATCTGCCTGATCCAGGCGATGGCGGGCATCGCCGAGGGCAGCGTGCACCGCGTGACGCAATGGCTGGAGAGGGCGGCGACATGCATGCGGAGCCAGGGGATGGACCCCGCAGAGCAAGGAGCGGCGGCGCTCGGCCCCGATTGGGCCATCGCGCAGCTGTACCTCGCCACCCGCCGGCAGAGCATCCAAGATGTGCTGCATTGGCTGGCTGTGCTGGAGCGCACGCGGAACGAAGACTCCCAGTTGACCTATGGGCTGATCTTCGAGCACCAGGAGTGCAGTCTCCTGGGCGGGGCACTGGGAGGGTTCGGGCGTCTGAAGGACAAGGCCCAGGGCATGGAAGGCGAGGTTCATCTTCGCCTGCGGGAACTCATGCCGCCGGGGGCGCGCCGCGGCTTCTTTCCGGTGGCCAATGCGGAGGCGCTCTACGAGTGCAACCAGATCGATCTAGCGCTCAAGAGTCTACTTGTGGGCATCGAAGAGGCGCAGGCGTCAGGGAGTGCCGGCGCGCTTGTGCCGGCATACGTCACACTGGCCCGCGTGCACATGGCTCACGGCGACGTAACGGCGGCCCTGGGCGCAGCCGCGGCATGCGAGCGACAGGTGATCGCGCTCGGCCAACCGCAATGGCTGGGAGCCGTCGCGGCCCTGCGCGTCCGCCTGCGCATGGCGGCCGGCGACCGGGACGCAGCCGCGCAATGGCTTGAGCGCTGCCGTGTCGATGTGTACGATCGCCTCAGCGCAGCCCGGGCGTATGAGCACATGACTCTCGCGCGGGTCCTCCTGGCCCTCGGCCGCGGCGAGGAAGCCGCGTTACTGCTGGAGCGCCTTCTTGCGAACGCGCAGGAGGAACAGTCGATCCCGCGCGCCATTGAAGCGGGCACCCTCCTGGCGCTCGGCTGGAGTGCCTTGGGCAGGACTTCTCAGGCGTTCGAGGCCCTGCGGACGAGCCTTCGGCTCGGCCGCGAAAACGGGTACCTGCGCACCTTCGTCGACGAGGGCCCGCCCATGCTCTCGCTGCTGCTAAGGGCGCAACACGCGGAGAGCCGGCATGCACAGGGTGAGGACATCGACTATGTCCACCGGCTGATCGCGCTACTTCGCCAAGGCCCGCTGCGGCCCTGGCAGCTGGCACCGGTGCCGACGTTGATCGAGCCGCTGACCGCGAGGGAGATCGATGTGCTGAGGCTGGTGAGTCTGGGACTTGACAACCGCTCCGTAGCCAAGGAGATCGGAGTGGAGCTGCAGACCGTCAAGACTCACCTGACGAGCGTCTACGCCAAGCTGGGGGTGACCGGACGGCGGGAGGCGGTGGAACGAGCGCAACTGCTTGGCATGCTGCGTCGATAGAGCGTTCCAGCATGATGCGTCCATCGGCGTCGCTCTAGTACCTCATCTAGTACCTGGTCTGGTTCCTGCATTCCGACCGCGTGATATCATGCGCACGACCATGGGTCGTGCGCATGTGCGTCCGGTCGCGTGACGGCGATGGCAAGCCGTCAGGGCGCAGCGGCACCAAGCCGCACGCGTGACGCCGCGCGCTGAGGCCGCGGGAGGGTCGCCGACGGGGACCTGAAGGCTGCAATGCAGACGGGGGCGTCGATCGGCGGATCCGGTGAGGAGGAGTAACGATGCACGTCGCGTGGCGCAAGACGGCGAACTGCATGGCGGGATTGGTCGTCGCGATCTCAGTGCAGGGGGCTACCCTCGCCGTCGCCCATGCGGGCGCGGGCACGTCCTCTATGGTGACGGGAGACATCTACACCGTCGCGGGCAATGGATCCGGGGGTTACACCGGTGACGGCGGGCCGGCCACCTCCGCGACCTTATATCAGCCGACCAGCGTGGCGGTGGACGGACAGGGAAACATCTACGTCTTGGACAATTCGGACAATGTGGTTCGGGTAGTGGCGGGGCAAAGCGAGACGCTCTTCGGCCAGGCGATGACGACAGGGGACATCTACACCATTGCAGGAGATGGATCTCAAGGGTTTAGTGGAGACGGCGGACCGGCCACATCGGCGCAGTTGCAAGGTTCCGGAGGCCTGGCGGTGGACAGTGCGGGGAACCTCTACATCGCTGATACATTCAACAATCGGGTGCGGGTGGTGGCCTCCGCCGACGAGACGCTCTTCGGCCAGGCGATGACGACAGGGGACATCTATACCATTGCCGGAAATGGATCTCAAGGGTTCAGCGGAGATGGCGGACAGGCCACCGCCGCTGCACTGTACTACCCCTCAGGCGTGGCGGTGGATCGTGCTGGGAACGTGTATATCGCCGATGGGTTCAACGCGCGCATCCGGGTGATTGCGGCGGCCGACGCGACGCTCTTCGGCCAGGCGATGACGGCAGGGGACATCTATACGATCGCCGGCGACGGCACGTGGGGCTACAGCGGGTCCGGTGGGGCGGCCACCTCGGCGGATCTCGATTATCCTGATGCCGTGACGGTGGATTCGCAGGGGAATGTCTACATCGCCAACGAGGCCAGCTATACCGTCCAGGTGCTAGCGGCAGCGAACGAGACGCTGTTCGGTCAGGCGATGACGGCAGGCGGCCTCTACACGATCGCGGGCGACGAGTCGCAAGGCTATGCCGGCGATGGCGGACCGGGAGCGTCGGCGGCGCTCGGGTTCCCGAGCGGCGTGGCGGTGGACAGCAATGGAAATGTATACATTGCGGATCCGCCCAATTACGCCATCAGGATGGTGGCCGCGGCGGATGAGACGCGCTTTGGCCAGAATATGGCGACAGGCGACATCTATACGGTTGTGGGCAACGGCACGTCGAACTATACCGGGGACGGCGGCCCCGCCTTCGCCGCAGCGTTGGGTCGACCCGTTGCCGTGGCTTTCGATGGCGCGGGCAACCTCTACATTGCCGACCCGGGCGACTATGTGATCCGCATGGTGGCGGCGGGACCGGTGGTATCCGGTCTCAGCCCGAGCAGCGGGTCTGCGTACGGAGGAAGTGCGGTGACGATCACCGGCTCCGGCTTTGCCGCAGGGGCCACGGTGGACTTCGGGACGCAGGCGGCGACCAACGTCGTTGTCAACGCGCCCACGTCGATCACCGCTACGGCGCCCCCCGGGAGCGGCACGCAGGATGTCACGGTGACGGCAGGAGGGGTGACCAGCGCCGGCAGCAGCGCCGACCAGTTCGCGTACCTCACGCCCACGGCCGTGACCTTGGCACTGGCGTCCGCTGTGGTCACGCCAGGCGGCACGGTGACGGCCGGCGGTACCGTGTATGACGCGCAGGGCGCGGTGGTGCCCGGAGCGACGGTGGACGTCGCGGTGTACGGAGGCAATGCTGTGGTGGCCACCACGGATGGCTTTGGCGACTACACGGTGACGTTGGCGGCGCCGACCGCCACCGGCGGCGCCAATGTCACCGCGACGCTGGCGGGGACCAGCCCCGCGGTCAGCGCCAGTGCAGGGCTCACAGTGGTGGGCGGGGTAAGCATCGGGGTGTCGCCGCAAAGCGTGCCCGTGGGCGGCACGGCCCAGGTGTCCGGCGTCGTCACCGGCGGCAGCGCGACGGTGGACCTCAGCCTCACGGGCGGCAGCGGCACTGGCGGGACCGGCAGCATCAGTCCCGCGACGGTCAGCTCCGACGTCTACGGCAACTATGCGGCCGAGTTTACGGCTCCGGACGAGGCCGGAGCCGTGACCGTCGAGGCGACGGTGTACGGAGCAGTGTATACGGCCCAGGCGATAATCCTGGTGACACCACAAGGCACCTCGGTCGTCGGGACCGGCCAGACCGCCGCGAGCGGGGGGACCGCCACGGCCAGCTACGGCGACACCTCCGTGAGCGGCAGCGGCAGCGGGGTCCTGAGCGTGGCCCAGTACGCGGGAAACCCTGTGGGCACAGCGCCTGCAGGAGCGGTGAAGTACTTTGACGCCGCCCTGTCCACAGGCAACACCTTCCCGAGCGTCACCATCGCGACGTGCGGGGTTTCCGCCGGTGACACTCTGGGCTGGTGGGACCCTGCGGCGAGCGGCGGTGCGGGCGGCTGGCAGGCGGTGAGCCCGGCCGCCGCCTATGCCTCGGGCTGTCTGGCATTCACGGCGACCACAACCACGTCCCCATCCCTGAGCGATCTCTCCGGGACGGTGTTCGCGCTGTCCGCTCCCGTGCGGGCCACCCCCATCAGAAGTGCCGCGCCGCCGACCGTGACGGCGGTCAGCCCTGCGAGCGGCACTGCGGGAACAACGGTGACGATTGAAGGCACCGGATTCACGAGCGGGGCGACCGTCGCCTTCGGGTCGAGTCCCGCCGCAAACGTCATCGTGGCGTCAGCGACCGAGATCGAGGCAACGGCCCCGTCGGGAAGCGGCACGGTGGACGTGACCGTCCAGGCGGCGGGCGGGATGAGCGCTGCGAGTACCGCGGATCGCTTCACCTACGTCACAGTCCCCGCGTTCCAGGACGTGCCCGTGGCGTACTGGGCGTACAGCGCCATCGAGACCGTCACGGCGAAGGGCATCGCCAGCGGATTCCCGGACGGCACCTTCCAGCCGGAGGCGCCGGTGACGCGCGCCCAGTTCGTCAAGATGCTGGTGCTGTCGCTGGACCTCAAGGCAGCGGCAGGCAGCACGCCGTTTACCGACGTGTCGCCCTCGGTGTGGTACGCGCCCTACGTCGCGACAGCGCTTGACGCCGGTATCGTGGAGGGTGTCACCCCCAGCCGGTTTGATCCGGAGGAGCCCCTCACCCGGGAGGAGATGGCGGTGCTCGTGGCAAGAGCCCTCCACCTGACCCAAACGGGAACCTTGCACTTCACGGACGAGGGAAGGGTGGGGACCTGGGCCCTGCCAAGCGTGGTGGCGGTCGTCGCGGGAGGCTACATGAGCGCCTTCCCGAACGGCGCTTTCGAGCCTACAGGGGTATGCACCAGGGCCCAGGTAGCGGCGATCCTGGCGCAGTACCTGGCGGACAGGGCCAATCCTTAAGATGGGGTGCGGGAAGAGCAATCCCTAAGGGTTCCCCGTGCGTTCCGCCACAAGCTGCAGACGCCCGGCGCGGACGCCCAAGCGCGAGTCAGGCAAGAACTGCCCTCCGAGGTCTCAGCGACATGCGGCCACCGGCAATCGGGATGGAGACGCGGCAAGGTCGCTCGCACAGGCCCTTCCGCAACGCCAGGGAGTGCGTGAAACCCGTCTTTCGTTACTCCGGTGACCGTACCGGCGGACGCGGGGCCGGGCTCTGGCACGGTGTCGATCAGCGACGGAACCTACGACGCATCCGGGCCCATCCTGACCGAGGACGCGGCGGTCAGGCTCTGTGGCTCGACGCTACCGCCGGGGGCAGATTCACCGTGAGTGGTAGCGGCTTCTCGCCGGAGACGGCCATCAGCCTCGTGGGCTTTGTTGTCAACAACACCTCACCGAACCCGCTGACGGGTGCGCCCACAGGCATCACGGCCGACGCGAGCGGGGACTTCAGCGCCACGTGGGACGTGCCTGCATGGGTGGCGAGGGCGTGTTGGCCGGGACGCAAGACACCACCGAGACCACGGTCAACGGATCGGGAGCGGGCGCGGTTCCACGGACCAGCTTGCCTTCGCTTCGTCGCCGACGAACATCACGCAGGCTGCTCCGTTCGATGCCGCCGTGAACGTCGACCTGCCTGCATCGCTACAGGTCAACTGTGAGCATTCCGTCTCGCCCCCGGTATTTGAGAGCGATGCGACCCGCACGGTAAATAAACAAGGCCGTGTCAAACAGGCGGTGCTCTTCCACTTCAAAGATGCCTAGGGCTACGTTGATGTTGTCTGCATTGGCGTGTTGCCGTACCAGTTCGACTTGGGCACCATGCACAGCGATTCCCAAGAGAACATCACGTTTGGGAACGTCAGCTTCGGAGAACATCACTGGGTCCGAGCCCTGCCGAGATGCTCGTCAACGCTGCTGAGCATCAAGCCAAGGTTGTCTTCGGTCGATGCGGTCACACGATGCAGCACTAGACTGGCCTTCGTCTTCTATCTCCCCGGTGCCGAGACGTTCGACGGGTTGAGCGAGTCCGGGCATAATGTCGTTCAGCCGTTCCGAGGCTCCCCGTGGAGACCATATCGTACCAGGTCGTGCTTGAGTGGGACGAAGAAGGCAAGGCGTGGAATGTCGCGGTGCCGGCATTGCCTGGATGCTATACCTTCGGGAGCACCCGATCTGAAGCCTTGGAACGTGCTCAAGAAGCCATTGCCGGATATCTGGGCGCTCTGCGTGAGATTGGCGAGCGAGTGGCCACAGGGGCCTGGCCAAGCGACAGTTGAGACTGTCAAGATCGCAGTCTCGCAGCGAGTCGTCTGCCAAGGGTTACCGGCGCCCAGGTGGGTCGTGCCCTGGAGCGTGCTGGTTTTGTTCCGGTCCGGGTCAGGGGCACTCACTCCCACGGCACCTGCTGCACGGCCGCGCTGGACCGCGCCGCGTATTCTGACTATAATGGTCATGAGGTGGGATCATGAAGACGGCCAGCGTGTCGGAACTCAAAGCGAAGTTGAGCGCCTACCTTGACGCTGTTAAAGCGGGGCAGGAGATCGTGGTTACCGACCGTGGACGGCCCGTAGCAAGGATCTCCGGTATCCCGGTTGCTGAGCAAATCGAGTCGCGCATGGCACGGCTGGCGGCTGCGGGCATGATACGGCCCGGTTCAGACAAACTTCCCGAGTCATTCTGGCACGCCGATCGGCCGGACGACCCGGATGGGCTCAGCCTCCGCTTTGTGCTTGAAGAGCGCTCCGTCGGACGATGATCTTCTGGGACACCTCCGCCATCGTGCCGCTACTGACGGCACAACCAGCGTCTGAGCGTGCCAGGACCTTCCTGCGCGGAGACAGCTCGATCATCGTCTGGTGGGGTACATACGTCGAAAGCCTCTCAGCACTGCGAAGGCTTGAACGGGAAGGCCACCTTTCGAGCGGAGCCCTTCGCACCTGCAGCGCTTTACTCGATCAGTTGGCCCTGGCGTGGACAGAAGTGACGGCCAGTACGGAGGTAAGGGTTCAGGCGGCGAACATGCTGGCTTCGCACCCTCTGCGCGCCGCCGACGCTCTCCAGCTCGGTGCCGCATTGGTCTGGTGCGGGCGCCCGGATGGTGTGGCAAGGTTTGCGACGTTTGATGAACGCCTTGCGGATGCGGCAGTAGCGGAACGGTTCACGGTATTGGGCTCAGCCGAATAGTGCCTCCTGCGAACGAGAGTAACGGCACATCTTTGTATTTGAGGCATTTAGGAACAGATTTTCGGCTTTGCGTGCCTGTTCCTCTGGTTTGCCAAGTAACCACCGTAGAACGACGTTCGCGTCCACATAGGCCATCTCACGCATGCGATGGTCTCCCGTATTTCGAAGCGAGGTGTTCTTGGTAGTCCTTGCGAGCAGCTACTGGGGCGATTGGGCGTGCAGATCGCAATGCTCCGAGCAATTCGGTTGCGGTCTTCGTCTTGATATGTAAAAGAATTATCCCTTGTCCCCGAGCATGATGTTAAGCTCATCACGCAGATCTTTCGGGAGGACAACTTGTCCTCTTGGGCCGACACGAGACATCGATGCCACGGGTAGCACCTCGATACCGTAGTAACACGCAACGCCTGTAGTCATGCGGAGAGGTTGGGGTGTTACTGTGTGCCGCGCCGAGGCAACGTTTTCCTGACGGGTCCCGCCACGTATCGAAAGAGGCTGTCCGGTACAGCTTCCGTCAATGTCATTTGCTGCGTCGACCCTGCGTCGATCGACTCCGCCTTGCCAGAAATGTTGCCAAGGACGTTGCCATACGTCTCCGCGCCAACACCCGGAGCCCCTGTTCCCGCAGCGCCAAGGAAACCCGGCGTTTGACAGCTCGATAGGTCTGCGTGCGGCCTGGTCGTGACTGGCCTTCCGCGATCGCCGTCGTGACGGGGCAGGAAGGAGCCGAGGACGGCAAAAGGCGGCCCACCAAGGCGGGAACGCTCTCCCCTTACCGCGGCAGCAGTCGATGCCCCACGTTGAGACGCGTTCCCGACAGAAGTGGCCTCAGATCTCAGGCGGCTGGGCCGATCTGTCGCAGCAACAGCCGATAGACCGCCTTGTCCGCGTAGCCGACATCCCAGAGGGCGACACCAGCCAAATGGTCCCGGTGTGCCAGAGCGATCTTTTGCGCGATGCTGCGGCGGTTCTCCCACCAGAAGGTCTGCGCGCCGACCACCGACGTCATCTCCTGGTAGCGCGCGTTCCAGACCGCATGCGCCTTGACGGCGGCGGGAATCGCCGCGTGGGGCACGGTTGCCGCATTCAGGCTGTCCGCGGTCCAGGCGTACCCGTAAAGGGCGATGCCCAGATAGATCTTGGAACTCGGCACCTCGCGGCGCAGTCGCGTCTCGACGCGCTCGACCCAGTTGAGCGCGGCGACTGGCCCTGGGGTCGTACCGGGAGAGTGCTGATCGTAGCTCATGAGGGCGAAGGCGTTCACTTCCGGTGCCAGACTCGGGTAATCGTAGGCCCCGCCGGAATACGGAACCACATCAAGGGTGATGCTGTCCGTCTTTGGCAGCGCGTCCCGAAGCTGGACGAAGAAAGCCGTCAGTTCCCGCTTCGCACGGGTGTGCGGCGGCTCGAAGTCGATGTTGACGCCCTGGAACCGCATCGAGGAGATCATCCGGTCGATCTCCTGGACGGCCCGCATGCGCGTCGCGGGGCTCGCAAGAAATGCCTGGGTTCCGGTCCCGTCGTTTACCAGCGGCGCGATCTTCATGTGCTTCTGTCTGGCCACCTGCAGCAGCCCCTGGTCCACCTTGGCGTGAAGGACGCCCTGCGCGTCCAGCGAGTACCAGAAAGGCGACAGGATCGAAACGGCCTGGCTGTTCGCCGCCAGTACGCTGAGGGGCAATGCCTGGCTATGCGCCCAGAACCCGAGAACGGACAGTCGACCGGGGCGCGTCGGACCACTGCGCATCGCAGCCGACTGCTGCATCTTTGGCGTCGCCACGTTGCCGGACCCTACGTAGGGCGGGCCGCACCCGGCCAGGGTGAACATCGCACCGAGCAGCACACCGCCGAACCTTGATGACAGGGCCATCGGAGACCACCTCGGTTGCAGGGTCCGCCACCTTGGCCAGGGCCATCCCCGAAGACAAGTCGTTCAAGGCTGCGCAAGCGTACATCGCCGATGGCGACAGGTCTAGCTGTCTGCCATTTCGGCTCTTGCCGCTGCAGCCCTCTCGCAGCCAGCGCTGTAGGCAGTGCACCGCAAAGCTGTAGCGGAAGTCGTGAATCCGTTCGCCGCCATGGGACATCCGGATCGATACGGGAAGCGACGCAAGTTCTTGTAGACGTTGCCTGCAGAAGCCGATCGGCCCTGCCGGCAACCTGAGGAGTTTGCCATCAGGGTCGCCGCGCGGACGGACCGGTTGGACGAAGACAGACAGTTGCTAGCGAGGCTGCCCTTCAGGCTGCGTATGCCGCGGCCGGAGCGCGGGCCGATCACGGCTCGCGACTCACTCGGCCTGTTTGCTGTGGGCGGCGTCTCCTTCCATCAGCGTCTGGAAGAGGCGGCGCATCTCCTCTCTTGTAGGCACCCCAAGCTTGCTGTAGATGTGACTAAGGTGGGTTTCGAGGGTCTTCGGGCTTACCCAGAGTTCTGCGGTGATCTGCCGATTGGAGTGGCCCTGCGCGACGAGTTCCAAGATGCGGTATTCCTGCGGCGTAAGGGTGCCCAGCAGCCCGCGACCTGACCGCTGCAGCCTTCGCCCACCGGCCGCCAGCCGTTCCGCCTCGGCGATCTGTAGCCAGTAGCCAGCGCCACTTGCTTCAAAGGTGCGGCCTGCCTGCGTCAGCACGTCGCGCGCCCTATTTCGCTGTCCAGCACGCCGCAGCCAAGAACCGAAGGCTAGAAGGGCACGGCCGTGCTCCAATTGGTCGCCGAGTGTTTCATGGAGTAGCAACGCCTCCTTGAAAGACTGCTCGGCCACCGCGGTGCCGCCCACGCTGGCAGCGAGCATGCCGCGACAGCGCAGGGCGGCTGCCCGCAGTGTGGGCCGTCCAGCTTTGGACGCGACGTCCAGCATGCTGTTTGTGAGACGCTCCGCCATGTCATAGTCTCCCGCACGCAGACACGCCTCTGCGGCCTCGCGGCCCAGGTGAAGGAAATCACCGTATGCCAGGGCCTGCGCGCCGGGCGCCGCCAGGATCTCCAGAAACCTGGAATGCGCCTCGTCTAGGTCTGGGCGGCGCGCGGCAAGCATCGCCAATCCCAACCGGCACAGGAATTCACCGGAAGCGCGGCCCGCGCGGCCCGCGTCGTGCGCCGCGCGGGCGAGGGCGGCGTTGGCGCCTTTGTGATCATTCATCTCCATGAGCACGAGTCCACGAATGACATGTGCCTGGGTCGTCGCCCAAGGGATATCCTCCGGCAGCGCGTCATCGCACCAGCGGAACGCCTCCCGCAAACGTCCGCGCTGCCACTCCAGTTCGGCGAGGAAGGCAGCAGACCAGATCCGCGCGGGAAGTTCCCGGCGGGCATCCGCCCGGCGGAACTGGGCCTCCATTACCACGGACGCCTCGTCATAGCGCCCTGTCCGGAGGGCGATCAGACCGAACTGGATGCGCGGACTCCATCCCCATACCTGTTCCAGGTCATCCGAGGTCTGGTCCGCTTCAAGGTCACGTCTCACCTCCTCGATGAGGCGGTGCGCGTTCGGAATGTCTCCCCGTAAGAAAAGTACCTGGGCCATCGCGGCGACCGCCTTGAGGTGGGCTGGCCCAGAAGAACCCGTCGGTGCGAGCCGCATGGCTTCTTGCGCCAGCTTCTGGGCTGTCTCCGCGCCATGCGTAGTCACTTCAAGAATGACTGCAGTGGCCAGGCATTCGGCGGCCATGGCCGGGTTCGTCTTGCGGCCGACGCTGGCGGCCAGATCTAACTGGAGCCGGGCGTCCCCCGGATGACCTGCCAACATGAGGGAAAGCGCCCATACTTGACGGATGCGACATTCCATCTCCGGTGGGCACGACTCAGCAGTGGCGCGTTTGCACGCCTCCGCGGCCAGTTCGTGGAATCCCGCGCGCTGATGTGCGCGCCCAAGTTCGAGATAGGTGCCGGCACGCTCCGACCCCGGTTTGGCGATGCGCGCGGCATGGCTTAAGTGGATGGCGGCGGAGTCGTACGCGGCCATCGACCACGCCTCTGCTGCCGCCTGCTTCAGGGCGGAGTAGGCGGCGAGGTCGCCGGGTTGTGCAGCCGTGGCGAGATGCGGTGCCTGGGCCATTGCGCCGGCGCCATGGAGACGCAAAATCTCGGCTGCCCGCAGATGCAGTCTCCGCTGCTCGGAAGGTGCGAGGTCCTCGTAGAGCACGGCGCGCACGAGCGGGTGGACGAAACGCAAGCTACCTTCGTCGATGTAGTCAGCCAGCCCGACCTGGAGCACAGGGGCAAGGACTTGCTGGAGTTGCGACGGCACAACCCCTGAGAGCTCCTGGGCATGCTCCAAACGGAACTGTTCTCCCAGCACGCTGGCCGTCTGCAGAAATGCGACGCTCTCCGCCGGCAGCCAGGACAGGCGGGCGAGCACGATCGGGCGCGCCATGGTCACCGATGACGTAAGCTCCCCTGCTTCCGGCATGCCTACGCCTTCGCGGAGCACTAGCCTTAGCTGATCGAGGAGAAAGGGGTTGCCGCCCGTCAAGTTGTGGGCCGCGTTGGCAAATGCCGCATCGGCAATCGGTGCCGCCGTGTACTCCAGGAGCGCGGCAGTGCCGTCCGGGCTGAGGGGACGGAGTTCGGCGAGGACTGCCTTGCCCGCGAGTTGCAACCTTTCTCCGATCGCGCTCGCCATCGCGGGCCACGGCCGAAGGCCAGCGATGATGACGATCGGAAGAGCGGCGAGGCGCCAGGCGAGAAAGCGAACCGCCTCGAGAGAGTCCGGATCGGACCATTGCAGGTCGTCGAGGCAGAGTAGCAGGGGATGCTCCTCGGCCAGGCTGGCCACGAACCAGTAGAATGCGTAGATCATCTCGGAACGAGCCGGAGATGTGGTCCGCCCTGCGGTGTCTAGCGTTCGCTCGAGCAGGCGGTGTAGCGCGGTCGTCTGGCGGACCATGTCATTCGCCTCACCGCCCCGGTTGCGAAGAAGAGACTCAAGGACCTGGTGAATGAACGCAAAGGGATAGGACTGCTCAACTTCATGGCCGAGCGCGTGCGCCACAGTCATGTCCGACCCGGCTGCAGCGGCCGCGGCCTGCACGAGCCGAGTCTTGCCGAGGCCGGGCTCGCCGCGCAGTAGAACAACGCTCCCCACCCTCGCGTGTTTGGCACGCATGAGAGCGTCTAGGATCAATTGCTGCTCACTGTCGCGCTCCACCAGAGGAACAGCCGTCTGCGACCACCTCATCTAACGATCTGCCCCCATAGTCCGAGCCCGTAAGCACGGTCGCCAGCGTCAGAAAAGGCATGCGCTGTGCTGGAGGTAATGGCACGGCCAAGGGTTTGGCAGAAATTCCTTTAAGACGTCCGCGTGTCCTGCCGACGGAACGCTACGAAGCGGCGCCGATCCAGGCCAGGCCGCCTGGCGCGGTGGCCCACGCGCTTTCGCATCGCCCTGCAGCAGGATCCGGAGGACGCTGGGGCTTCGGGAAGGCTGAGTTGCCCGAGGACGACGCAATGGGAAAACATCCCTATGACCTGCAACGCAAAGATCAGGGGTGGCGGGCGCCCACCCCTGATCCGCCACGCAAGGGGTACCTGGCATCATGAATGGTTAAAGGGGCGACGCATTCTGATGGCCTGGGCGAGGCCGAGCGGCAGCGGCAGTGTCACACACAGT
Source organism: Bacillota bacterium (assembly GCA_021847575.1). Taxonomy (GTDB): domain Bacteria; phylum Bacillota; class Sulfobacillia; order JAJZYS01; family JAJYTV01; genus JAJZQO01. The sequence continues at coordinate 13,507 of JAJZQO010000001.1, forward strand.
GAAGGGGGCGGCGGAGATGGCGGGGAAACGGAACGTGCTGCGAGGTCTCCGCGCGCGAAGGATGCTCGCGGCCTTGGCGACGAGTCTCCTGCTGCTCCAGGCCATGCCGCTCGGAGCCAGCGCCGCGACAACAGCGCCGGACGGCAGCGGCACGATCCAGGTGTCGCCGGCCAGTATGACGGCTGGTGCGGGCAGCGGCACCCTGACGTTCGATTACCAGGCGGCGACAGGCGGCCTTGCAAACGGCGCGCTGCGCATCGCTGTGCCCGGCACGTGGCCGACTCCGAGCATTACTCCAACCGACCCAGGCTATACGACGGCAAGTGCCGGCAGTGTGTCGATCGTCGAGAACTACATCATTGTCTCTGGGGTGACGTTGACAGGCGGGCAATCGCTGACCGTCACCTACGGGGACATGAGTCAGGGCGGGCCCGGCCTCACGGCTCCGACCGCCTCCGGAATATCCGTGTTTTCGACGCAAGAGAAGTCGACGGCGACTGGCATGTACACGAGTCTCGCGGTTCAACCGGGAGTGACACTGACGGCTGGGTCCCCATCCCAATTGGCCTTCACAACGGAGCCTACGGGGGGGACGGCCGGTTCCACGCTAGGCACGCAACCAATCGTCACCGTCGAGGACGTTTATGGGAATACCGTTACGGATTCGTCGGCGGTTATCCAGGTCGCCATCGCCACAGGCACCGGTACGCCGGGTGCAACACTCGCATGCGCTACGAACCCACTGACAGCAACCGCAGGAGTCGCCGCCTTCAGCGGTTGCAGCATCGACTATGCGGGTAGCGGCTACGCCCTGACCGCTACGTCGCAAGGACTGGCCTCTGCGACCAGTGCGCCAGTATTCTCCATGACAAGTGGCCCCTTGCAGATTACAACGGCGGCCGCTCTCCCGCACGCAACGACCAATACGCCGTATTCCCTGCAAATCCAGGCCTCGGGCGGGGACGGCAGCTACAGCTGGTCCCTGGCGGGAGGCAACCTGCCAAACGGGCTTTCACTCAGCCCGTCTGGCGTGATCAGCGGTACTCCCGCCCTCGTGGACGCGGGTACGACCAGTTCGCCGGTGCTTGAGGTCACCGACGGCAGTGGGACGACCGCAACCCTGGACGCCACGCTAGCAGTCGTCGGCACGACGGTGCAAGGCCTCAGCGTTCAGCCCTCGGTCACGACAGCGGATGCTGCCGACGTCACGTACAACGTGACCTTCTCAACCAGTGGGGTCGGGGCAGTGACGTCGAGTCAGACGGGCAGCGGTGTCACGTTACTGGCGCCCGTCGGCACCACATTCCCCTCTGCCCAGGCGGACTATGAGGTCTTCGCCGCTGGCACGCCGGTTGCGATCAGCTATGCAAACGCGTTCGGCAATGAGGTCTCAATCTACCTAACTGGCACCGGAACCATCATTCCGGCGGCAACCGCCGTCAGTCTGACCATCTCTGGAGTTACGAACTCGCCAGTCGCGAGTCAGAGCGCGCAACTTACGTTGAAAACGACGGGAGACCCCGGGCCGGCAACTGCAGCCGACCCGGTCACGTCGCCGTCGCTGCCATCCCAGCTGGCAGGCTCGACCCTGACGGTTTCACCCGACCCCATCACCTACGACATCAACGGAGCGGCGCAGGCCCAGGCGACTGCCGTCGTCGTGCTGCAGAGCGCGGGCGGCGCGCCGGTCGTCGGGGACACGGTCGCACTCGGGCTGCAGGGTCCCGGCTACGGCTGGAGCGCTACCCCGTCGACCGCCCAGACCGACCAGAACGGCAGCGCAAGTTTTGCCTTGAGCCTATCCGGCGGGTATCAGGGCGGTGACCTGCTCGTCAGCACGACCGACCAGACAACTGGCCAGTTCGTCGACGGCATCGACGTCCCCGTCTACGCCTACGGCTTCAGTTACTCGGGGCAGGACTATCCGGGCTCGCTCGCGACGGTCGGCGGCAGTGGTCTGCCCGTCAACGCGGTCGTTTCGTCGGGCACCCTCGGTGGGCAGGCCGTCGCCCTCTCCGGCACTTGCGAGACCGATGCGCAGGGCGATCTTTCCGGCTGCGACTTTATCGTGCCTTCCGTTGCAACCAGTCAGAGCTACCCGCTTGCGCTCACCATCGGAGGCACCGCGTTCAGCCAGAACTTTGCTGTGGGCGTCAGCCCTGCGGGTCAGCCGGCCAGCATCGCGGCGACGTCCGGTTCGGGTCAGACAGCCATGATCGGCTCGACGTTCGCAAGTCCGCTTGTCGTCACCGTGGACGACCAGAGCGGCAACCCAGTCGGCGCCGGAGTCACCGTCACCTTCACCACGCCGACGAGCGGCCCGTCGGCCATGTTCGCCGGAGTCCAGACGAGTGCTGCCGCGCAGACCAACGCGCAGGGCCAAGCGACCTCGCCCACGCTCGTCGCCAACAGCATCGCCGGGTCCTATCAGGTCACCGCATCCGCCCAGGGTGCGGCCTCCGCGTCCTTCACCTTGACAAACAGCCCAGGGGCTGCGGCTTCGCTGCAAACGGCGGGCGGGTCGGGTCAGATCCAGGCTGTAGGCGCGTGGTTCTCCCAAGAACTCCAGGCGACCGTCCTGGATCAGGGGGGCAACCCTGTCCCCGGGGCATCGGTGACCTTCAGTGCCCCGGTGAGCGGCCCGAGCGTCACCTTTGCCGGCACCAACGGGTCGACCGATACGGTACAGACGGGGCAGAACGGCTCAGCCTCGGTGCGGGTGATGGCGAGCGGTGGTACGGGAGCCTTCACGGTCACAGCGGCGGTGCAGGGGGTCTCAGGGACCGCCACCTTCGCCCTGCGTGACGCCACCACGGTCCTCCAGAACTGCGACGACCAGAGTCTTCAGACGGCCTTTGCGGCAGGCGGCTACATTGCCTTCGCTTGCAGCGGCACAATCCAACTCTCGACGACGCTTACGGTGCCTGGCAGCCTGGCGGTCACCCTCGACGCGCAGGGCCAGGCCGTCTGGCTTGAGGCACCGCCCATACCGCTCGCCGGATCGTCCCAGTCCGCTGCGACTGGCTGGGCGGAGCGCGTGTTTGACGTCGAGGGCGGGAAGCTCACCCTGATCGACGTCAATGTCATGGGCGGTTCCGTGCAGGGTGCGGTCGGCCAAAATGGTTCGAACGGCAAGCGTGGCCTGGACGGGGCGAACGGAGTCGGTACATCCGGGCAGGCCGGCGCGCCTGGCGGCGCCGGCACGGCCGGTGGCGAAGCGGAGGGGGGCGGAATGTACATCGCGGCGGGCAGCCAGGTGACGATCAACGGCGGACAGTTTGAGCGGAACACCGCGACCGGCGGATCTGGCGGCTCGGGGGGTTTGGGTGGCAACGGCGGGAACGGCGGTGGCGGCGGCAGCCAGATCGCTGCCGGATACGGCGGCTCAGGCGGCTGGGGCGGATCGGGCGGTATCGGTGGGATGGCCGAAGGCGGCGCGATCTACAATCTCGGAACACTGACGCTCGACAATGTTTCCTTTCAGGAGAACATGGCGCAGGGGGGTGTGGGAGGCAACGGCAACACCGGTGGCCAGGGTGGCCAAGGCGGACTCGGTGCCGCAGGGACGACGGGCGATTCCGGCGTCACTGCCAACTGCAGCGGCGCATCCGGCGGTGGCATGGGGGGGGTCGGCAGTCCTGGGGGACCGGGGGGCAATGGCGGCGTGGCAGGGAACGGCGACATGGGTGGCGCAGCTGCCGGCGGTGCGATCTACAACCTCGGTAGCCTGACGCTGACCGGCGGGCAGTTCGAGGGGAACCAGGCGCTTGGTGGCGCAGGCGGCGGCGAGATCAACGCGGGGCTGAACTACGGAGGTGTAGGCGGCCAGGGGGGCCAGGGCGGCCAAGGTGGACAGGCCGGCAACATCGTCGTGGTCAGCGGATGCAAGAAGCTTGGTAAGGCTGGATCCGGAGGGTTGGGCGGCCGTGGCGGTGCGAGTGGCTGGAGCGGACAGGGCGGAGAGGGCGCTCCAGGGGGTACCGGAGGTACGGCGCAGGGCGGAGCAATTTGGGATGGCTCCAGTCTGTCGCTCGAGGGCACGCAGTTCGGCGGCAGCACTGCAGGGGGCAACGATGCGCTGGGCGGCGCGGGAGGCCTGGGTGGAAACGGTGGCAGCGCCGCGACAGGTCTGAAGTCCAGCGGCGGTGGGGGCAGCCCAGGCGGCTGCGTTGGATCCTACGAGAACGTGCAAGGCGTCAGCTTCATGGATTGCTACGTCTGGGAAGCTTTCTTGTTTGGCTCGCCCGGCAAGTCGGGATCGAATGGACTGACATCGCTCGGCGCGGCGGGCGGCGTCGGCGGACAGGGCGGAGACGGTGGCGGCGCGCAGGGCGGAGCGATCTACGCGACTCAGACTGCAGTACTGCAGGAGTCGAATCTCGTCGTGCCTGGACAGACAGGGCAGAACGCAGCGAACGTCGCAGCCGGTGGCGCGGCAGGCCAAGGCGGGCTCGGCGGCTACTCGAAGTGCGACATCTATATGAATCCGGCAGGGCCGGACAGTCTCGAGTGTTCGGGACCGAACATCTATGCGAAGCGGGCGCAGTCCAACGGCAGCGGCAGCGCTGGCAGCGGGACCGGTGTGAACGTCTACCAGGAGGGGCAGCAGAGCTCGCTTGGCATTACGACGGCTGCGCTTCCCGGGGGCGTCGCTGGCGACTGGTACTCGACCATGCTGCAGGCGACGGGAGGCGTCGGGCCGTACCAGTGGTCCTGGCAGGGGAATATCCCACCGGGTTTGACCCTGGATGCCACCTACGGCAGTATCTACACGACCGCTACCACCGTCGCGGGCATGTATTTCTTCACAGCAACCGTTACGGACGCAATGGGGGAGACATCCAGCGAAGTCCTGTCCATCGACATCGTGCCGACCGCAGCGGGCACGATCATGGGCGGCAATGTCTTCAGCGGGTCGAGCGACGCGACAAGTACCACGACGAACGGGAGCGCGACAGCAGGAGGCCCGAACACAGGCACGCCTGACACCAGCGCAACCGCCTCCGGCGGCGTGGGCACTGTGGCGGTGTCCGACTACACGGTCGATCCGGTGGGTGCACCGAGTTTCCAGTCGGCGGGCGGGTACTTCGACATAGCCGTCTCGATGCCGAACGCAGGCGGGTTCCAAAGCGTGGAGGTAAGCGAGTGCGGCATGAGTTCCGGCGATACGGTTGAATGGTCACCTGACGGAGCGACGTGGCAGCCGGTCAACCCACAATCGTACGCCGCCAGCTGTGTGAACCTTGGCCCACTCACCCCCTACACGACGCCCTCGATCTACCAGCTCACGGGAACCGTCTTCGGCGTAGCGGCGCCCGCAGTCGGGCTTGTGGCGGGTGACCAGCTCGCCTTTTCCCTTCAGGCCATCGCCCCTCAGGGTTCCCTGAACCCGGGCGACACGGCGGTGACAGACGTCATGGCCGAAAGCGCCCAAGGTACACCCATCCCTGGAGCCACGATCTATCTCTCCCTTGCGAACGGAGCAGTTGGAAGCGCAGTCGCCGAGGGGGTCGCGCTCACGGCGAAGCCGGAGGCTTTCACCGCGGACAGCCAGGGTCAGGTTTCTGTCACCTATACGGCACCTTTGAATCTGCCCGACAGCAGCCTGGACACGGTCATTGCGCAGAGCGACGTGGGTGCGACGCCGGCAGTCACGGCGAGTTCGAGCTACAATTTCGCAGCCCCTGTCCCAGTGCCGGCCCGGATCACCATGACGGCGTCCCCAACCGAGGTCGCCGCGGACGGATCCGCCACGCTGTCCGGTTTCGTCTACGACGCCCAGGGCAATCCCGTCCAGAACGCCTATGTCGACCTGTCGTCTTCCTCCGGCAGCCTGACCGCCTACCAACTGACGACGGGCAGCGACGGTTCCTTCAGCTTGACCTGGCTGCCCCCACCGGGTGGTGGAAACGCGACGCTGACCGCGACCGTCGTCGGCAGTCCGGGCGTGACCTGTTCCACGGACGTCACGGCCCTTGTGCCGGCAAAACCGACCACGCCCTTCCCCACGGGGCCGACCGGTGTCGGCGCGCTTGGCGGCACTCTGTCCACGGCGGATGGCAGCTTCAAGATGGTCGTCGCACCGGGCCTGCTGGCTTCTGGGGAAGAACTCCAGATCGCGCAGGGGGGTGCGCCGGCGGGCGGCGTGCCGACGGGCATGCGGGCGGTAAGCGGGGAGTGGGTGCTCTCGGGCAGCGCGCCCGAGCAGCCCGTCGCCGCGACGATCACGTACGCAAATTCTGAGTTGGGCGGCCTCTCCGCCGATCGCCTCGGTGTTTACGTCCTTGGTTCCGGCGGCAAGTGGACGTATCTGCCAACGCAAGTAACCGCCGCATCGGACACGGCGTCGGTCTGGGTGGACGGTCCCGAGACCCTCTTGCTTCTGGTTTCGACCCGTCCCGCGTCCGACGTCGCTGCGGGCTACTGGGCATCGCCGTACATTGACAGACTGCTCGCGGCAGGGGTGATGCAGGGCACGACGACCGGCGCCATCGAGCCCGAGTCGGTGATTACGCGCGCCGAGTTTCTCAAGATGCTCGTGCTGGCGACCATCGGCATCGCGGGCGATGAGGCAGCCACGCCATTCCGAGACGTCTCCACTTCGGACTGGTTCGCCCCGTACGTCGCAGCCGCTCTGCAGGCGGGAATCGTCCAGGGAACGTCGGCGACCACGTTCAGCCCCGCGGCGCCGATCAGCCGCGAGCAAATGGCGACGCTGCTCGCCCGAGCGTTGAAACTTTCGCCGCCCACCGCCCCTCCGCAGTTCCGTGATGCCGGCCAAGTCTCCAACTGGGCGACCCAGGACGTCGACTCTGTCGTGGCGGCCGGCTACATGTCGGGCTTCCCCGACGGCAGTTTCCGGCCGCTTGCACCAACGACGCGTGCCCAAGCTGCGAAGGTGCTGGCTCTCGTCCTCGCGCACCTGGCTCCATGAAGGGGCGGCCCTGATCGCCGATCACCGCTGGACGCAGGCATGCTCTGGCGCCAGGAGTCGCCCCGCGGCTGACGCCAGGACCACCATGGCTGCTTGGCCGCCGCCCCTGCAGGCTTTTTACAGCGCGGGCCCGTCCCCGGCATCCCCGCGCCTCGCCGCGGAGCGCCGCTCGCCCGATGTGCAGGCGTCGATCGCTCGCAGAGTGAAGTCGATCCAGTAGCTCCCGCCGCGCTGCTCCTCTCGGCGCGCGCCGTACGTGAAGCCGCGCAGTACGACAAAGATCGCCGTGGCTGCCTCGCCCGGCTCCGATGCGCCCAGAGCGATGGAGCCGTCGATGGTACCCCGCCGCAGACAACCCGCGATGATGCGCACGATGCCGTGCTCCACCCACTCGATCTCGTCCTCAAGGAACGGCGCATACATCCCCTTGTCGTCCCCCAGCACTTTGCCTAGGAAGGGGTTCTGGTCGAAATAGTCCCGCGTCAGGTGCAGCAGCATCTCAATCTGCGCCAGACCTGTCTCGCCCTGGTGCAGCTTCTCCGCAAGGTGGCTGCTGAACACCTGCGCCTCGTGCAGGAGCACCTCTGCGAGGATCTTCTCCTTGCTCGGGAACTCCTCGTAGAGCGTCCGCTTGGAGATGCCAACAGCTCCGGCGATCTCGTCGACGCCAGTCTTTCGGAAGCCGTAGTGCCCAAAGCGCTCCTTCGCCGCATCGAGGATGCGGGAGCGCCGATCTTCAGCCAATCATCCAACCTTCTCCTCACACATTCTTGGCTGATCATAGCAGGTTTCCGGCCGGCTGAGCGCCGGCGGCCGCCTGGGCGGGCGGTCTTCCTCAGGTGGACCGCCTCATGAGAAAGCGCATCAGAAAGGTCATAACCGTCCGGTCCGCCTGGTTCACGACGCGGTAGCGCATGCTGGTGAGTCCGCGTCCGGCATCCCTCGTTTCGCGCTGCTCCGCGACCTCGACCTCGACGTGGATCGTGTCGCCGATGTGCACGGGTGCCGGGATCTCCATGGCGTCGACACCGAGCCAGGCGATCACCGCATCCTCCGCTACGCGGCTCAAGCCAACGAGGCCGACCGCCAGGGCGAACGTCAGAGGTCCGTGCGCGATGCGCTCGCCGAAGGGTGTCTTCGCGGCATACTCGCGGTCCATATGGAGCGGGTAGAAGTCCATCGTCAGTCCCGCCCAGCCCACGAGGTGGGCTTCCGTGACGGTGATGGACGGAGTCCCGAACGTCATGCCGACCGGGAAATCCTCCCACGTCTTTCCCATATTAGACCACCTCTCGCGGTCGGAAGAAAGGCAGGACCTGACCTCCAGGGGCCTTGCCGAACGTGAGGGTGACCGGCATGTCGCAGCGGACGTCCTCGGGAGCGCAGTCGACGATGTGGGTGAGAAGCCGCGGCCCCTCCGAAAGCTGCACGATCGCCAGGACGAACGGCAGGCTGTCCTTGAAGGCGGTAGGGGCGTTGTTGCGCACGACCGTATAGGAGTAGACCGTGCCGCTGCCTTCCGCCTCCCGCCACAGGAGCTGGTCGCCGCCGCAGTACGGGCAGGCGGGACGAGGGTAGAAAATGGACTTGCCGCAGGCCTCGCAGTGCTGCAGGAGGAAGCGATCCTCCTCGAGTCCCGCCCAGAAGGGCATCGACCAGGGCTGGCTGAGGGGCAACTGGAATTCGCCAAGACTCATCGCGCGAGCCTCCTCCGTCAGGGGATGATGTTGCCGAGAACGGAGACGTGGGCGTCGACATAGGTGCCGCCTGTACCGGTCTCGACCGCGAAGCGCGCGCCTGCCACCTGCCGCTCGCCAGCCCGTCCGAGCAACTGGCGCGCCCCCTCCACCAAAAGTGCGAACGCGCCGCCTGCACCTGTATGGCCTTGCGAGAGCATGCCGCCATTCGTCGTCAGGGGAAGCTTGCCGCCGGGCCAGGTGCCGCCCGACGCGATGAAGGCGCCTGCCTCGCCCCGCGGCAGGAGGCCAATCTCCTCGAGGGCGATCAGCTGGAAGACGGGATAGGAGTCGTAAATCTCCGCGACGTCGATGTCCCGTGGCCCGATCCCGGCCTCGCGGAAGGCGTCGGCTGCGGCCCCGGCGTAGCCGAAGCGCGTCAGGTCAGGCTCCTGCGACAGGGAGAAGTGCGTCACACGCGAGCCTTCGCCAAGCAGGTAGGCCGGCCGGTGTGTAAGCTCGCGGGCTCGCTCTGCGGATGTGACGATGAAGGCGGAGCCGCCATCCGCGAGCATGTTGGACTCCTTGGCGTGAAGCGGCTCCGAAAGCATCTTGGAGGCTAGCACCTCCTCGACCGTCAGCGGTTTCCTGAACATGGCGTTCGGGTTGATCTCGGCCCACTTGCGGTTTGAGACGCAGACCGCCGCCACCTCACGCTCGGACGTACCCGTCTCGTACATATAGCGGCGGGTGACGAGCGCCGCCACGCTGGAGTAGTGCTGGCCGTACGGCATCTCCCACTCGCGCGATATGCCCGCGGTGGCAAAGAGGTCGATGCCTCCCTGGTCCGTCACGCCCGTGCCGAGTTTGTCGGCGTGCACGGCCAGGACGCACCTCGCGACGCCGGTGGCGATCATGCCGGCAGAGAGCTTGAGGATCGCGCTGCTGCTCGCGCCCCCGGCGAAGATCTGAATGTTGTTGCGCACGCCGCGCAGGCCGAGTTCCTCGACGATGCGACCCGTGACGAGCTCCGTGTTGAACTGTCCGCTGAACAGGGCCGCCGTCGGCAGCACGGCGTCGATCTCGTCCTTGTCGATGCCGGCGTCGCGGATCGCTTGCCGGGCGGCCCCAAGAGCGATCGCGAGTCCCTCGCGCTCCGCGTAGCGGCCCGTCGGCACCTCGCCGGTGCCGACGATCGCCGCGATCCCTTTGAGAGAACCCAATTGGTGCACCTCCTAGGCTCAGTCTCGCGCGACCGGATCGCGCAGGCTCCGCCGCAGGCTCTCCGTCTCGTCCGTCCCGGCCTGGCTGAAGGCATCGCGCAGGTAGAGCTGCGCGTCCATCTCGAGCATGTAGCCCATGCCGCCCAGGGTCTGCACAGCCTGCAGCGAGGCGCCGCGCGTAGCGGCGGCTGCTGCGTCGCGCGCCATGAACGCCCAGTGCTGCCAGCTGTCCTGCCCCGGCTCCGTCTGCGCCTCCCAGGCCGCACGTTGCACGAGCAGCCTCGCCGAGGCGATTTCCGCCTCGCGGTCCAGCAGCCTCTGCCCGACTGCTTCGAAGCGGACGATTGGCTGGCCGAACTGGGTGCGCTCTTCGGCGTAGGCCCGCGCGTAGGCGGTGGCGCCGCGCGCAATGCCGACGGCGACCGCTGCCTCGGCGAGGGCGAGCGATCCCTCGATGCGGCGCCTGCCGGCGGCCTCTCCGCGCGCATGGCGCAAGACGTTCCCAGGGGGTAACGGCAGGCCATCGCAGCGCAGGCGGGCGTAGCCAGCGCCGCGATAGCCGAAGCGCGGCGCCGGCAGCTCTTCGATTTCCAGCGAGGGCAGCGGCAGGAGGACGCCCGCGGCGCCCATCCCTTCGGCCTGGGCGACGCACCATTGGGCGTCGTGGCAAAAGGGGAGGGGGCCTGTTTCGCCCGCGACGCGTGCCATCCCCCCGTCCTCGGCAAGCCGCAGCAGGGGCGCCGGCGCGAGCGCGATGGATACTTCCCCCGCCGCGATGCCGGAAAGGAGGCGATCGCGCGTGGCCTCAGCGGCGAGGGTCTCCAGCATGAGAGGCGCCGCGATGGCTGTGCGCGCGTAGAAGGAGCCGAGCGCCGGATAGGCGGCGGCCGTCTCCTCTGCCACAAGGCAGGCGGCGAGGGGACCGAGGCCGAGACCACCCAGGTCGCCGGGGACGGCGATGCCCCACATGCCGAGCCTGCCGAGCTCCTGTGCGATTGCCGCAGGGCTCCGTGCCGTCTCGTCGTCCGCCCGCCGCACGTCCCGCGGGCAGCTGCGGCGCACGAAGTCGCGGGCCAGGTCCTGTATCTCGAGCTCGTCCTGCGACAACGAGAAGTCCACGCCGCCGCCCTCCCTTATTCCGCGCCCGCGAGCCGCGCGCGGATCTCGCGCTTCACGATCTTGCCAACTGGGTTGCGCGGCAGCGCCGAGACCAGCATGAGGCGCTCGGGCAGCTTGTACCGGGCGATCTCGCGCTCTTGGAGGAAGCGGTTCAGCTCCTCGAGCTCCAGCTCCTGGCCCGATTTGAGGACTACGGCAGCGCAGACCTTTTCGCCCTGCAGCGGGTCCGGGTAGCCCAGGACGGCCACCTCGGCCACCTTCGGATGCTCGAGGATCAGGTTCTCAATCTCCTCCGGCGAGATCTTGCGGCCTCCGCGCACGATCAGCTCCTTGCAGCGCCCGCGGAAGAGGTAGCGGTCGAGTCTATCGGGTTCACCCTCAATGCTGAAGAGGTCGCCCGTGTGTAGGAAACCCTCCTCGTCGAGCGCTGCCCGCGTCAGTTCGGGCCGGCGGAAATAGCCGGAAAAGACGGTCGCGCCGCGGATGCACAGCTCGCCCGGGACGCCGGGCTCCGTGATCTCCTCGCCGCTCGTGGGATCGATGAGCCTCGTCTGGATCCAGTTCGAGACGCGCGAGCGCCAGGTGAAGCCGCCGGCGCCGAAGCGCGGGAAGTACTGCGCCCGCTCTTCGGGGTCGGGGAACTCGCCCGGGCCGCTTGTCAGCGCGACGCCTTCGTTGGAGCCGAAGATGTTGACGACGTAGATGCCGTAGCGCTCTTGATAGGACCGCACCATGCTTGGTGCCAGCGGCGCGGACCCCGAGCCGACGGCATCGAGCGACGAGAGGTCGGCCTGCTGCAGGATTGCCTCCTGCTGCAGAAGGATGTTGAGGAGAGTCGGCGGCACGACGGTGTAGCGGATTTTCTCCTCGGCGATCTGGCGCAGGAAGACCTTGAGGTCCAAAGGATGGTGCAGCGCGAACTTGCTCCCCGTCAGGAGCCAGGGGAGGATCATGCCGCCGATGCCGGCCATGTTGATCATCGGGAAGGGATTGAGGATGGCCGAGCGGTCCTCGATCCGGCAGCCGTCTACCGTGGCCCAGCCGATTGCAATCCACTCGTTATGGCTGCGCGGCACTCCCTTGGGCTCAGCCTCGGTGCCCGACGTCCAGCAGACGGTGACGATGTCGTTGGCGTCGGGCCTCGCTGCGGGTGGCGCGGCGCTCCCCGCCATCAATTCTCGCAGGGTCGGGACGCCAGGTGATGACGACTCGCCCGCGACTGCGATGACATGGCGAAGACTTCCGCTGCCACGCTGCAGCGCCCGGGCCAGGGTGAGGTGATCGAAGCTGCCGAAGCGATCCACCGTGATGAAAGCTTTTGGCTCGAGCACGTCGAGGATCGTTCGCAGCTCATGTTCGCGGTACTGCACCGCGACGGGGCTGACGATAGCGCCGAGGCGGGCTGCCGCCAGGATCACCCAGACGAGTTCGCTGATGTTCGGCAACTGCACGACGACGATGTCGTCCTTGCCGATGCCCTCCGCCGCGAGCCCGGCCGCCAGCCGGTCGACGGCGTCGCGCACCTCCGCCCAGGTCTGGCGCACCGCCGGACCGAGACCGAGATCGGGGCGGTTGGGTGCGTCGACGAGGGCCGTCGCATCGGGCTTGGTGTCCGCGTGCCGGCTAAGCAGATCGTAGAGCGTGTCCTGACCCCATGCGCCCACCTTGGTCCATTCTCGGATGCGTTCCTCTGAGACGAGACGCACATCGTTCCCTCCTCCAGCCCCTTCGCTGCTAGACCTGGCGCTCGCGGCCCGCCCAGAAGCCTTGGCGGATCCGCTTGCGATCCGGTTTGCCGAGATTGGTGAGCGGAATCTCTGTCGAGAAGTCGACCGACTTGGGCGCCCTGAGGCTCCCCCGCTCCCGCTTCACGTGTGCGATCAGCTCCTCGGCGCTCGCCTGCATGCCCTCGCGCAGCACCACGATCGCCTTGACCGCCTCGCCCCAGCGGTCGTCGGGCACCCCGACCACTGCAGCGGCCTGTACGGCGGGGTGGCTGAAGAGCGCGTCCTCCACCTCGCGCGGGTAGATGTTGTAGCCGCCGCTGACGATCATGTCCTTGACCCGATCGACGATGTAGAGGTAACCGCGCTCGTCTTGCCGCGCCAGGTCGCCGGTGTGCAGCCAGCCGTCGCGCAGGGTGTCGGCCGTGGTTGCAGGATCGCGCCAGTAGCCGTCCATGACGTGGGGACAGGAAGCCACGATCTCGCCCACCTCGCCTTGGGCCACCTCGCGGCCCGAGGAGTCGACGAGGCGGACGAACGTGCCGAGCGTCGCTCGGCCGCAGGACGAGAGCACCGAAGGCAGACGCGCCGGGTCGTGCTCCTCGCGCGGCAGGGCGGTGATGATCATCGGTGCCTCGGTTTGGCCGTAGTACTGGGCAAAGACCGGTCCGAAGCGGTTGATCGCCTCCTCGAGGCGGCCCGGCGCGATCGCCGCGGCGCCATAAAGGACGAGACGCAGGCTCCGAAGATCGCGTGACGACGGCGGCTCGTCGAGCAGCCGGTAGATCATCGTGGGCACCAGCATCGTCGCGGTGACACGTTCCGCCTCGATTGTTTCGAGCAGCCCGGCCGGATCGAAGTGGTCGAGGATGATAGCCGTGCCGCCGCGCAGAAGCACGGGAAGCAGCAGCACACCCGCAGCATGCGTCATAGGCGTGCAGAAGGCGAAGACCTCGCCGTAGCCGAAGCCGAGTTCGAGGGTCTCGAGCGTCACTGCGGCGACCCAGGCCCGGTGCGACAGCATCACGCCTTTGGGCCGGCCCGTGGTGCCGCCGGTGTAGTAGAGGCCGCAGAGGTCGCCGGCCGACACCTGCACATGCGGGAAGACGTCCTCCCGACCCTCCTCGAGCTCCTCGAGCCGCAGGTGTCCCTCCGGCAACTCGCCTTCGGCACCGACGCAGACGAAGTGGCGCACGTGCTGGAGTTCCGGCGCCATCGCCACGACCCGCTCGCGCATGCTCCAGTGGTAGACGAGGGCCTTCGCCTCGCCGTGGTTCATCATGTAGATGTGGTCGTCCGCAGCGAGCAGGACGGCGAGCGGGATGCGCACGGCGCCAAGCCGCGCCAGAGCATATTCCACGAAGACGTATTCAGGGCAGTTCACCATGAGGAAGGCGACATGGTCGCCGTGCTGAAGCCCGAGTGCCTGGAACCCTTGGGCGAGGCGCGCCGCGTGCCGGCGCAGCTCTCCGTAGGTATGGGATACGCCCCCCTGGCGCAGGGCAACCCTGTCGCCGAACGCTTGCACGCTGCGATCGTAGAGATCTCCGACCGTCATGCCGTTCACCCGTTGCCACCTCCCATGGCTTCCACGACGACAGCGTCGCCCTGGCCGAGGCCGCCGCAGATCGCGGCCACACCGCGGCTGCCGGCGCCAAGCCGGCGCAGTTCCCGAAGCAGGGTCATCACGATCCGCCCGCCGGACGCGCCGACCGGGTGGCCGATGGCGACGGCGCCACCATGGACGTTGAGCCGCTCGAGGAGCGACCTGTAAAGCCCATCATCTTCGCCCGCCAGCACCCGCGTCGCCACGAGCGGCACCGCGGCGAACGCCTCGTTGATCTCGAGCCGCGCCATATCGTCCAGGCTGAGCCCCGCGCGACCGAGCGCCTTGCGGATGGCTGGCGCCGGTGCCTCGGCCATGCGGTCGGGACGCAGCGCCACGGAGGCCACAGAAAGCACTCGGCCCAGCGGTGCCAGACCGCGTTCCGCGGCCGTCTCCTCGCGCATCAGCAGGATCGCCGAGGCGCCTGCCTCGAGGCCTGGGGCGTTGCCCGCCGTGACCGTCGGCGAACCGTAGATCGTCTTCAGCCGGGCGAGCCCCTCCATGGTCGTTTCGGGCTTTGGAAACTCATCCCGCGCGAAGCGCTGGGGTGGCCCCTTGGGCTGCGGCACCTCGATCGGCAGGATCTCCTCGTCGAAGAGGCCTGCCGTCAGCGCCGCCTGATAGCGCTGCTGGCTCCGCAACGCGAAGGCGTCCTGCTCCTCGCGCCCGATGCCGTGCTCGAGCGCCACCTCGCCCGCATCGACCGCGACCGGGTTCCAGTCCTCGTAGCCCAGCCGGTGCAGCGGGTCCGAGAGTGTTACGGGTCCAAGGCCCCGCCCGAAGCGCAGACCTGGCGCCAGGAAGGGCGTGCGGCTCATGTTCTCGGACCCGATCGACACTGCGCAGTCCATTTCACCGCTCGCGATCGCCTGGAAGGCGAGCGAGAGAGCGGTCGTTGAACTGCAGCAGGCCCGGTCCAGCGTGAGGGAGAGCGTCTCGGGCGGCAGTCCGGCCTTGAGCAGGGCCTGCCGGCCGAGGATGTTCATGTCGAGCGCGTGTTCCGCGGTGACGCAGGTGCCGTAGAATACCTCGCCGACCGCATCTTTGGGAACGTTTCCCCTCTCCAGCACTGCGGCGAGCACCTGCGCGCCGAGCTGTACGCTCGGGACCTCCCGGAGCGCGCCGCCGAAGCGGCTGAAGGCGGTGCGCAGCGCGTCGACGATCACAACCCTTTCCATGTCGTAGCCTCCTGCGCATTCTGATAGAACGGCATGCCGTAGCGGCTGTGGCTGAGCCCTGTGAGATCGGCCCACTTGAGCGGGCCGCCGCGAAACGATGGGAAGTCGACGCCCCAGAGCATCGCCCGGTCGACCGTCTCGGGCTCGCCGACGACTCCTATGCGCAGGAGTTCGTGGCCAGCGTCGAGGAGCGCGAGATAGAGGCGGTCCGCGATCTCTGAGCGCGCGGGCGCCTCCGCCCCAGCGCCGTTCGCCGGAATCAGCGCCGCAGCCTCCGGGTCGACGTTGCCATCCGGCAGGAAAAAGCCTTTGCCGGACTTGCGCAGGCCGAGCCGCCCGTCGGCCACCATGCGCCTGAGCGTGTTGGGAACAGCGATGGAAAGCCCCTCGAACGCTGCGAGCTGAACATCGAGCCCCACCGCGTCGATCAGGCGGACAGGGCCAACAGGCATGCCGAACTCGGTCATCGCTCGGTCCACCTGCTCGATCCCCACTCCCTGTTCCAATAGGGCGTAGGTCTCGAGGAAGTACGGCAGGAGCATCGCGTTGACGATGAAGCCGGGGTGATCGCGGCAGACCACCGGTCGCTTGCGCAGAGCGCGTGCCACCGTCGTGCAGGACTCGATGGTGCTCTCCGACGTCTTCGGTCCGCGCACCACCTCGACGAGTTCCATACGCCAGACGGGCGAGAAGAAGTGCAGGCCCGCGAACCTCGTCTCGTCCTCAACCGCGTCGGAAAGCTGGGCGAGCGGGATCGACGAGGTGTTCGTCGCCACGACGCAGGCGGGAGAGACGGACTGGCCCAGTTGCCGAAGCACCCCTCGCTTCACGTCAAGTTGTTCGAACACCGCTTCGATGACCAGATCGACGTCCCGAAAGGCATCGCCGAACTCGGACACCGGGCTGATGAGCGCCATCAGGTCGTCAACGGGTGCCGGCAGGGATTTCATGCCGGCGAGGATCTTGCGCACCGCAGTGAGCCCTGCCTCGAGCACCGCCGGTTCGTCCTTGACGATGAGCGGCACGCGCAGCCGGCGCAGCACCTCTACAGCGATGCCACGGCCCATCGTACCGAAGCCCACCAACCCCACCTTCGCCGGTAGGGCGGCCGACACGGGTGGGCGGGTGCCCTCAGAGCCGAGCAGAAAGCTGAAGAGGCTCCCCTGCGCCTCAGGTGTCGCGATTGCCTCGAGGAAAGCCCGGCGCTCCCCTTCTATCGCCGTCGGTAGGGGCAGCCCGGCGCCTTCCGCCATGGCCTGCAGTGCCAGTTCCCTCCCAGGCAGCATGCGCCCCTTGAAGCCGCCCGACCGCAGGGCCGCGATGGCTGTCCTGATCTCCTCCGGCGCGCGGGCGGGACGCTCTGGCAAGTTCCCCAGCAGCTCGCGCGCCGCTGGCACGAGCTCGGCGGCGGAGTCGAAAACGGCGTCGACAATGCCGAGCCGAAGAGCCTCGTCGGCGTCGACGGCTCTCCCCGTCAAGATCAGCTCCACCGCGGGCGCACCGATCAGCCGTGGCAGGCGCTGGCTACCGCCGGCGCCTGGCATGAGGCCGAGACTGCACTCGGGCAGGCCGATCACGGTGGCGCGGCTGCGCGTTGCGATGCGCCCCCGACAGGCGAGAGCCAGTTCGAGCCCGCCGCCTAGGCAGTGGCCGTCGATCGCGGCGATGCTGGGCAGGCCGGACTCGGCGAGTTCGTCGAGAGCCGCAACAAGCCGTGCCGTAGCCTCTCCGAGCGCCCTTTGGTCGCCCTGGCCGAGCAGGGCGAGATCGCCGCCTGAATGGAAGTCCTGCTTCTTGCCGGATAGGAAGATGACGCCCGCCAGCCCTGCGAGTCTTGCCGAAAGTCCCGCAAACTCCTCGACCGCCTCGAGCGTCCACGTGTTGACGCTGCGCCCGGGCACGTCGATCGTCACGAGCGCCACGCCGTCCACTTCAGCCACGCGGAATATCACGCTTCATCCCTCCCCTGAACCGGCACGGCCGGGAACCGGGCAAGCGTAGCCAGGCAGTCCTGGGCCATGGCCCGCACGATCTCGCCGGCTGGCAGGATGCTGTCGGCCTGCGCCACCGAGAGCCCTGCGCTCCAGATTTCCCGCCAGCGCTTCGAGGCCAGTTCCGGCGCGCTGTCGACACGCTCGAGACTTGCTCGCAGCCAGTTGACGGAATTGCCCGTGAGCCGGGTCGAGGAGACGATGTCCTCGGGTCGGGCCGCCACCACCGCCTCCTTGTAGGCGGTGGCGACGCCCGCCTCTACGCTCGCCACGAGGCGCGTACCGACGAGGACGCCATCGGCGCCGAGAGCGAGCGCTGCCGCCAGCTGGCTGCCGCGGCTTATGCCGCCGGCCGCCAGGAGGGGCAGGCCGGTCGCGTCGAGGATGTCCGGTACGAGCACCGGCAGCGGGATGTCGCCAGTGTGCCCGCCGGCGCCTGCGCCGATGGCTACGAGGCCGTCGACCCCCTTGGTCTTCGCGCGCAGGGCCTGACGCCGGCTGATCACCTCGGTGTACACGAGGCCGCCGCTATCGTGCACGGTGTCCACGATCAGCGCCGGGTCGCCGAGCGACGTGAAGAAGAAGCGCACACCGTGGTCGAGGCAGATCGCGAGCTGTTCCCGATAGGGAAAGCGGCCGGAAACATGGACGTCGACGGCGATCGGCCTCGCGGTGCGGCTGCGAATGCGTCCGAGGGCGGCCTCGAGCGCCGCCAGCGTGCGGTAGTTGGGCAGAGGGAAGGCCCCGAGCCCGCCCGCTTCGGACACGGCGACGACGAGATCCTCATAGGAGACGAGGAACATCGGCGCGCCGACAATCGGATATGTGATGCCGAGAAGACGACTGAAGGCCGTCTCAATCCGGGCCACGCCGCCACCTCCCCTGCGCTTCGCCCTTACGCCTCGCGTGGCACCTGTGCGATTTCCTCGACCAGTGCCTTCGCGTTTTGGAGGATGCGCCGCGCCTCAAAGAAGATCGTCATGCGCTGCGCCATCAGCGAGCCCTCGCCCTGCAGCACGATGGTCTCCAGTTCCGAACGCGTGAGGCGCCGGATCAGGTCGAGCATGCGCAGGCGCGCCTCCGTCGGGATGCCGGCCTTGCCACCGAGATACTTCTCGATGTCGGGCCGCAGTTCATCGCGCTGCCAGTCGGCGTAGGTGGTGGCCGTCACGAGCACTCCGCCCGCGAGGTCCTCGATGATCTTGACCATGTCGTGGTAACGGTCGGCAAAGTGGAACTTGGCGAGGTTCGTCAGCATTGGGCTCGGCACGGCGACGCCGTCGTGCAGGGTGTAGTCGAGGCAGGAGGCGCGCGCCAGACCCTTGAGCGTCTCGAGGTAGATGACCATGTCCGTGAGCTTTTCCACGACGTGCGGCGCCTTCGCGACGCCGTTGTACTCGGCGATCGCCTGGGCGACTCCGACCAGCTGCTCGCTCATCGGGATGCGGTAGGCGACGCCGGTGCGGCGGTGCAGGAGCGCGAAGCTGTGCACGAGGGTGTTGGATGCCTGCCACTCGCCGTCGAGGAAGACCCGCTCCCACGGCACGAAGACGTCGTCGAAGATCACGAGCGACTCGGTATGGACGCGCACCGGGCGTGTGTTGGGAAACTCGAGCGACGAGATCCTGGAATGGAAGGGCCGCAGGATCTGGCGCACCCCGGGCTGGTTGCACGGTACGGCGAAGGCGAGCGCATAGTCCTTGTCCGCCTCTCCCATCGTGCGACAGGGGATGACGAACATCTCGTGCGCATAGGCGGCGCCGCTGATGTGCGTCTTCGCACCGCGTACGACGATGCCGTCCGGCCTGCGCTCGACGACGTGAACGTAGTAGTCCTCGTGCGCCTGGCCGGGGTCCGAGGGCCGGAGCATGCGATCCCCCTTGACATCGGTGACGGCGGCGACCACGGCGAGGTCGTTCTGACGCAGGTAGCGGCCGTAGGCCCCGATGCGGTCGATGTAGTCCTGACTGCCCAGGCGACGAGCCGTGATTTCGATCGCGCTCAGCACGTCCGCGCCGATGTCCTTCGCGAACGGTATGAAGCCATCACCAAGGCGCGTGCCCGCCACGATCAGCTCCTGGTGCAGCAGGAGGTCATCGCCGTTGCGGGGGATATGGTAGTAACGACTCTGCTCCTCGCCGGTCTCGGGGTCGCGCACAACGCCGAGATGGCGCAGCTCCCCGTGCTCAGGCAGCTCGTAGTCGACGGCCATGGTGTCGACGCAGACCCTGATGTCGGGATCCAGGGTTACGTCCTCGATGCGACGCCCCTTGTACCAGACCTCGCGACCGTCGCGCAGGCGCTCCCGGTATTCGTCGGCCGTCATCAGTGCCACGATGCAGCCTCCTTAAAGGTCCTTGGGGATGCCCTGGTGGTAGGGCGGGAAGATCTCCTGCTCGAGGTTCGAGCCCATCAGGCTGTCGACGGCCATCACGCCGGAGAGGGTGGCGCCGTCGACACCGCCGCCGAGTAGCCGCCTGCCGTACTGGTCGCCGACCAGGTACAGGCCGTTGACGTACGGACTCCGGTTGTCGAGGCGCTCCTCCCCGACCGGTCGCCACTGCCCGTAGGCGTCGGGCGCCGGCGTCCAGATGCAGAACTCGACGTCCCGCTCCCAGACGCCCGGGAAGGTCTCCTTGAACCAGTTCTCACACCAAGCTTTGATCCGCCCGACACGCTCGCGACTGTGCATCTCCTGGTCGGTGAGGCCGATCGAGAACTCGAAGCTTCGCTTGCCCGCTGGCGCGCGCGTCGGGGCGCAGGCCCCCATGGCCCAGACGACGACGTCGACGTCGCCGATGAAGCCCTCGTTGCGGATCGCCCCTGGCAGGAAGATGAAGCTGCGTTCGTCGATGCCGCGTTCGGCCCAGATGTCTCGGGTGAGGCCGATAAAGGCGGTGAGGAGGCCCGCGCCCCAGTACCGCTGCTCGATCGTCTCGACGAGGTCGGGCGGGAAAAGCGAGCGGTCGAGGACGTGAAACAGCTGTTTTGGCATCATGTTGAGGAAGACCGTGGCGGCCCGCGCCGTCTCCGTGCCGCCATCTCCCCGCATGCGCACGCCCTCTACGCGGCCGCCTTCCACCAGCACCTCCGTGACGGTCGTCGAGCGGCGCACTTCGCCGCCCGCGGCGCGGATGACGCGTTCGAGCGCCTGTGCGATCGCGACGGCACCTGGCCGGTCGACCGTGCCGCAGGAGCCGTCGACGAGGTTCATGCGGATGTCCTTCGCCATCGCCATGTAGTAGAGGAAGTCCGCGGCCGGCGTCATCGAGAGATCGGCCTGCGCTGTTTGCGAGGCGGAGAGCGCCTTGATGTAGTCGTAAGCCTGCGGGTGGAGATCGAACTGCCTCAGCCAATCCTCGAGCGAGACATCCTTGTAGCGCGCCACCTCGGCGACGCTCATCCTGCCCATCGCGCGCATGGCGTTCATGGCCGAGGCGAAGGCTTCCTCCGACATCCATGGGTACGGCTGACCGCGCCCCACCTGATAGGGCACGTTGCCATGCTCGTGGTCGACGAAGCCGAAGCCGACATTGCACGGGATCTCCACGTGCTCGCCGACGTGGCCCAGGAGGTGGGCGATGCGGCTGCGGTTGCCCCAGAAGAGGCCGTGGCCGCCTGCCTCGTAGGTGTAGCCGTCAAGGAGGCCGCGCTCAAAGACCTCCTCGATCGGCGGCTCGCTGCTGAAGAGGTGGGTGCTGGCCACGCCAAGCGCCTTCTGCATTCCGGTCGCATCCAGTTCGAGGCCGTCGATCTCAACCTTCTGCCCGACGCCTACGAACGAGGCGAGCCGCCCCCCGATGAAGGGTGCGCGCTCCAGCACGAGGACCTTCTTGCCGAACTCCTTCGCGAGCAGTGCCGCTGACGTCAGGCCCGCGACGCCGCTGCCGACCACGATCACGTCGTACTCCATCCGCCTTTGCCTCCTTGCCTTTCCTGCGCGAACTAGAGAGAGCCGCCGCCGTCCATCACGACCGCCTGGCCCGTCACGTACAGGGCCGCGTCCGACACGAGGTAGAGGATGGTGCGCGCCACCTCGTCCGGCTGGGCGATTCGCTTCAGAGGTGTGTGGCTCAGCTCCTCTGCCATCAGATCCGCGTTGCGCCAGAGCGCTTCGCTGAACCGCGTCTGCACCACACCCGGCGCGACCGCGTTGACCCGGATGCCCTTTGGCCCGAGTTCCTTGGCCATCGCCTTCGTAAGCATGAGGATCGCGGCCTTGCTGACGCAGTAGATGCCAAGGCCAGGATCGGGGGAGATGCCGCCGATAGAGGCCACGTTGACGATGTTGCCGGCGCCCTGCTCGACCATCTTGCGGGCGATGAGCTGGCTGAGGAGGAAATAGCCCTTGACGTTCGTCGTCATGATCTGGTCGTACGTCTTCTCCTCGACATCGAGCAGGGGGGCCATCACCGGGTTCGTCGCCGCGTTGTTGACGAGGATGTCGACACGACCGAACTCGCCCAAAACCGTAGCCGCAAGTCGCTCGATGTCCGCCGCCTCGCGGTTGTGCGCCTGTACCGCGAGGGCTCTCCTGCCCAGAGCGCGGATCTCCTCCGCCACCTGTTCCAGGTCCGGAAGCTTCCTGCCGCTGATGGCGACATCCGCCCCGGCCCCGGCCAGGGCGAGCGCCGTGGCGCGACCGATGCCGCGGCTGCCGCCGGTGACGAGCGCAACCTTGCCTGCCTGTTCGAGATAACTGAAGTCCATGCTTGGTTCCCTCCCGCTTTCAGAGGCCGATCTGTCGCGCGATGATGTTCTTCTGGATCTCCGACGTACCGCCGCCGATCGTCAGCACGAGCACGTTGCGCAGGTGGCGCTGCATGTCGGCTCCCGATTCCGCCCCCTCGCCGCCGAGGAGGTCCATGCCCTGCACCGCGAGGCGCTTGCCCGTGTCGGTGGCGAAGTACTTGGCCATCGAGGCCTCGCGGCCGCACGGCAGCCCATCGGCTTCCAGCCGCGCCGCGGCGTAGGCGAGACTCCTTGCGGCCTCAAGTTCGGTCGCCATCTCGGCCACGCGGTGCTGCACGCCTTGCGGCGCGCCGCCGGGGAATCTGCGCCGCACATGCTCGATGGCATCCTCCAGCACTGCCCGGCCGATGCCAACGGCACAGGCGGCGAGCGTCAACCGCTCCTGGTTGAGCAGCCTGACCATGTGTTCCCAGCCGTGGCCGATGCCCTCCGGCCCGCCGAGGATGTGTTCAGGCCCTACCCGGACGCCCTCGTACGAGACGGCGCACGTGTTCGAGCCGCGGTAGCCGAGTTTCTGGAGCTCACGCGCGCTGTAGCCAACGGCCCGAGTGTCGACGATGAAGGCGGTGATCCCCCTGTAGCGGTCCTCGGAGGTGCGCGCCATTGTCAGCACGTAGTCGCTTACACCGGCGCCGGTGATGAACATCTTGCGTCCGTATATGCGGTAGCCGTCCCCGTCCCGCTCCGCTCGCGTCTTGAGGCTGGCGGCGTCGGAGCCGGAATCCGGTTCCGTGAGGGCGAAGCCGAACTTGATCTCGCCCCTTGCCAACCGCGGCAGGTAGGTGCGGCGTTGCGCTTCGCTGCCGCTCTTGCCGATGATCTCGCCACCGTAGAGGCAGATGTTGCCGACCACCCACGCGAGGACCGGCAGGCGACGCGAGATCTCCTCGTAAAGCGCCATGGCGTCCAGGATGTTGCCACCCCAGCCACCGTACGCCGGGTCGATGTTGATGCCCATGTACCCCTCCGCCACGAGCGCCGCAAGCGGTTCGGAGGGGTAGCGGTCCTCGGCGTCGATCGCGCGTACCAGTTCGAGCGGGAGGTGCTCCTCGACGAAGGACGCGGTCGTTTCGCGGATGGCTTTGAGGGCCTCGGGCATCAGAGCGACGCCTCCTTCCTGCGGTACCATCAAACTGGATTGGTTTTTGAGTTTCACTATAGCGCGGCCCTGCACTCTGTCAATAGCTTGGGCGTGTCCCGTGCAGGAGCGCATCGTTGGTCCCTTATAGCGCAACGGTGGCGACGCAGACGGCTCGCCGCTGGCGGGTATCAGCCGTGGAAGAGCCAACCGCAGATGGCCTTTGGCAACTGCGAACCACGCGAGATCGGGTGGGCACCATCGCAAACGGGACACCTGTCCACCCCCGGCTCCGCCCGGAGGAACGCGTCGCCACGCAGCGGGTTTGCCGCGGGTGGGTCAGTTCCCAAACGACGCCAATGGGACGGCTGCAGCCCGGCGTTGACAATCAAGCCCTTCCTGCGCGCTGGGCGAACGCGCCGACGTGCGTAAAGACGGCCTGTGCCGACCCCGCGTCTTTTTGTCCTGCTTTTCGCCGGATGTAGATTTCGGCGCAAAACGGCACCCCAGGGTCAAGACGAGAGGGACCCCATCTATCCGACCGGCTTGTGCGGCGATCCCCCTTCAGTCGACGTCCAAGTCGACCAGGGACGAAAGCCAGAGCCGTGTCCAACAGGAGGGTCCCTATGCGTACTATCCGGAAGGCAACGAAGGGCCCATGCTGCACAGCATGGGCATATCTGCCGTTCCCGGGCGACTCGGGATGGGAGATGCGAAACTCCGGCACGGTCGCCGCCGGGCCGATCACCGTTCTACAGTTTCTGCTGGGCGGACGCACGCGCGGCTATGGCAGCCCTCGTTACCCAGGTAGCCGATCTGGCCCTATTCGCGCCGCCGACCCCGTAAATTGGTGAGATACAAATACAGCATCGCCAAATATGCTACAGCTTGCACCAAAATCAATGTCGACACCGGAATGGATCGCATTGAATTGCTGATTACGCCGAGAATCAGGGCGATGATTGGTCCAATCCAGATGGCCACTCGTCTGCTCACGTAACTTGTCTGTGCGGGAGTCGCATTACGGCGGATCACCAACTGGTCCGGCATAAAGAACGCAAAAACTTGTGCAGTGACAAATTGCAGCAGAAAGAAAAGCGGCATGGCCAGCCTTGTGAACTCCAAGATGTGGCTCCCTCCATCCACCTGCACATGTTTAGCATGCACTGATCTATCCAAGGTCGCAACTGCTCAGATGCGCCAGCCCCCAAAGAGGCAGCGCAACGGTATCGATTCTGTTGCCTGACGGCATTTGCCGATCGGCCGGTGCCACGAACCTATCCTTTTATCTCGGCGGCGGTGCTTGCGAACGTGGGCTCCCGCTACTGGCCGAAGTCGCCCTGCGCGTCACCGCGTGCAGCTCCTCGGGGTGCAACGAGTCCAATATGCCCTTGGGGCGGAAGCCTTGTCCAGGCGGCTTGGAAACGGTGGCAAACACAGCTGCTCGCAGGTCTGCGCGCCGTCCGACGGGGCACCTTGCAATCTCGACGAGGTCGAAGCGATCCGGGCACAGAGGCGATGGGGGCTATTGGATGTCGGGGCTTTTGCGGTAGCTGGTTCAAGTCTGGAACTTGGCGTGCTGAGTCCAGACCGCCCTCCCGTTCCCCGGCACCCAGCAGCGCCATACCAGGCCTGAGGCAGGTCCAGGCACGGCATGAAGTCGAACCTGCAGAGCATCCAACCTGACAGGGGGCCGGAAAGATGAGCAGGATCACAGTCCTCGCGGGCGGCACCCTGGTCGACGGAACAGGAAGCGCGGCCCGTCACGCGGACGTCTGGCTGCAAGGCGGAGAGATCGTCCGGATTGTCGAGGGCGGCGGGGGGCACCCAGAAGGCCTGGACATCGTGGACTGCACGGACCTTGCCATCGCGCCCGGCTTTATCGACGTGCATTCGCACGCGGACAACGCCGGTTATCTAGCGACGGCGGACACGAGCAAGATCCTGCAGGGCGTGACGACCGAGGTCGTGGGCAACTGTGGCATCTCGCTTGCTCCGCGGACCTTGCCCCATCGCGTAGACCTGGACAATTACGCACAGCGCCTGTTCCCCGTGGTGGACTGGCAGGGCGAAAGCTTCACAGAGTACTGGGCGGGCGCCGAGCGCGGCCTTGTGACCAATGCCGCTCCCCTCGTCGGGCAGGGCACGCTGCGGATCGCGGCGATGGGCATGGAGAACCGGCCCCCGTCCGCGGCGGAGAAAGCCAAGATGCGCGACCTGCTGCTTGCGGCCCTGGAAGCGGGGGCGTTCGGCCTCTCCACGGGGCTCATCTATCCCCCGGGCAGCTTCTCAGAAACCGAGGAGATCGCAGAACTGGCGGGCCACATGCCGGACGGGATCTACGCTTCGCACCTGCGGGACGAGGGTGAGAACGTCGAACGGAGCGTCGCAGAGGCGATCGCGATCGGCGAGGCGGCAGGCTGCCAGGTGCAGCTGTCGCACCACAAGGCGGCAGGCAAGGCGAACTGGGGCCGCACGGAGGCCACGCTGGCCATGGTCGACGCGGCTCGCGAGAGGGGTGTGCGGATCCACCTCGACGTGTATCCCTACACGGTAGCCTCGACGGTTCTGACGTCGTGTGTGCCGCCGTGGGCCGAGGCGGGCGGTGAAGCGGCCCTGCTCCAGAGGCTCGAAGATTCCGGAGCGCTCGGGCGGCTGCGCCGGGATATCGAACAGGGCCTGCCCGGTTGGGAGAATGAGATCGCCGCAACGGGCGCGGACGGCATCCGGATCGCCTCGACGCAGGACCACCGGTTCGAGGGGTCGACGCTTGCGGAGATCGCGGCCACCATCGGCGGCGACGGCATAGACGCACTGTTCCACGTCCTGCGGGAGGAGCGGCTGCGGGCCAGCATCCTGCTCTTCTCGATGACCGAGGGCGACGTGCAGCGCGTCCTGCGCCACCCGCTGGCCATGATCGGTTCGGACGGCCTGCCGCCCGGTCTGGGCGGCAGGCCGCACCCGAGGCTCTACGGGACGTTCCCGAGGGTCTTGAGCCGCTATGTGCGCGAGATTCCCGTGCTCACGCTGGAGGCGGCGGTGCACAAGATGACGGGCCTGCCGGCCGCGGCGTTCCGACTCGCCCGGCGCGGGGTGGTGGCCGAGGGCAACATGGCGGATCTTGTGGTCTTCCGGCCCGGGAGCATCAGGGATGGGGCGACGTTCGAGGACCCGGTGCAGGCCCCGCTTGGGATTGAGCGCGTTTATCTTGGCGGCAGGGCTGTCGTGGTGGAGGGTCGGTATGTGGGCAATCGCCAAGGCGAGCGCCTGCGGCCGACAGGCGGCCTACGCTGAGAGGGGCCGGGGCAGGGTGTTCCAGATGAATGGCAGGAAGGGCGAAGCGTCTGTCCAATTAACCTAACGAGCGTTCGGCAGGGGGGCGGAATGCTGATGGAGGAGCCGCAGGTTGGCACCCGCGAGCGACTCCTGGAGCTGTCGGCGCAGCTGTTTCGAGAGCGGGGCTTCCACGCCACCTCGATGCGCGACATCGCTCGAGCGGCACACATGCAGCCGGCCTCGATCTACCACCACTTCCCTGGCAAGGAAAGCATCCTGCACGAGCTGATGCGCGGGTTTCTCATGGAACTGCTGCACAGCGCCGCAAACGCGTCCGACCAGGCCGCGGACGCCACCGGGCGGCTTGCGGCCTTCATGCGAACCCACATCCGCCTGCACGCCACGCGGGCCATGGTCGCACTTGTCACCGATTCGGAGCTGAGGGCACTCAAGGACCCAGCGCGGCGGGAGGTCGTCATGCTGCGGGACCGCTATGAGCAGCTCCTGCAGGACATCCTGCGCCAGGGCGTCCAGGAGGGCCTGATGTACGTACCCGACGTCAAGATTGCGAGCTACCAGCTTCTGGCCCTGGGTACAGGCGTCGTGTTCTGGTGGCGACCGGATGGTCGCCTCAGTCTTGAGGAGATCGTCGAGCAGCATGTCGGGGCCGCTTTTGGCATCTGCGGCGTGGGTCGGGGCAAACGTGGATAAGGGGAGATGCCCGGTGGGGTTGCCGTTCGGGATAGCCAGGTCGCTCAGTCCGAGAGGAGCTCTGCCGATCGATGCGGAGCGGCTCGACAGTAGTGGAGATGCCCGCGCGGACGAACTCGAGATCGCCGTCGCGGAGCTCCTGATCAGCTCGACCGCGTTTCGCCAGCTCATGGGCGCCAGCGATCCGGCGCAGCGCATTCGCGACATCGTGGCTGGCGAAGGCCGCTTTCGCGATCCCGTGACTGGGGCGGGCGGCGTCCTGCTGGGACGCATCGCGACCGTGGGAGAGAGCTTCCGCTCGGATCCCCAACCGCGCGGCGGGGAGCGGATTGTGACGCTGCTTTCCCTGGCGTGCACACCGTTGCGCCTCGATGCGGTGCTTGGCATCGACAACCTGCGCATGGCCGTGCAGGTTCGGGGGACCGCATTCCTGCCGCAGGGCGCGCCCTGGATCGAGCCGCCCGCCGCCCTGGCGGACAACGTTGCCCTCGCCACCCTCGACGTCTGCGGTGCCCCCGCGCACGCCCATCGCCTGGCGCGCCCGGGCGAAGACATCCTTGTGCTCGGGGCGGGCAAGGCTGGGGTGCTCACGGCACTGGCCGCTATCGAGAGCGGGGCCAACGTGATGCTCCTTGAAGGTCGCGCCGCGCGGCTCGAGGCGGTGCAGGCCGTGTTGCCGCTTGCGGGGGCCGCCGTCGTTGACGCGACAGAGCCTTTGGCGGTGCATGAAGTGGTGGGTCGCTTGACTGGCGGCCGTGGCGCCGCGCTCACCTTCTCCTGCGTCAACGTCGCGCGCGCGGAGGCCTCGGCCTTCCTTGCGACGCGTGACGGGGGCACCGTCGTCTACTTCTCGATGTCGACCGACTTCGCGCGCGCCGCCTTGGGGGCCGAGAGCGCGCAACGCGACGTCACCATGGTGATCGGCAACGGGTTCGTGCCTGGCCACGCCGCCTACGCGCTCGATCTCGTGCGCCGTCATCCCGAAGTCCACCAACTGCTCGGTAACAGTGGGAAGGGAGGCGATGCGAACTAGGCGGTGCGAACCGGCTCAAGGATTAGGGGAGGTGTTCTTTGTTGTCGGTACAGGGGGGGAAGCTCCGCAGGGAGCTGCGCATCCGCGATCTCTTCTTCGCGAACATGGCGGGCATCATCGGCTCAGGATGGCTGTTCGGGGCCATCTACGCCGCCAACATCGCCGGCCCGGCGTCGATCCTGGCGTGGCTGATCGGCGGGCTGCTCATGCTGGTGCTGGCACTCGTCTATGCAGAGCTGGGCGGCATGCTGCCGAAGCCGGGCGCGCTCGTCCGCTACCCGCAGTTCTCCCACGGTAGCCTGGTCTCGTTCATCCTGTCCTGGTCCGTCTGGATCGCGTATGCCACGGTGGCTCCGCTCGAGGCGGAAGCGTCCGTGCAGTACGCGTCCTACTATTTCCCGGCCCTGGTGCATGGTAGCTCGCTGACTCCGGTCGGGCTGGTCACAGCGGCCCTGCTCGTCGTTCTCTTCTTTGTCCTCAACTACTTCGGCGTCAAGCTTATGGCGCAGATCAACGGAATTGTCACGGCGCTCAAGATCATCGTGCCGGTACTGACGATCGTGGTTCTGCTCTTTGTCGGCATGCATCCGGCGAACTTCGGCCACTACGGCGGCTTCATGCCGGGCGGGACAGCCTCCATCCTCTCGGCCATCACGGTCAGCGGCATCGCGCTGTCCTACACGGGTTTCCGGCAGGCCATCGACTTGGCCGGCGAGGCGAAGAACCCTGCCCGCGACGTGCCGCGGGCAGTCATCGCCTCGATCCTCGTGACGATTGTGATCTACACCTTGCTCGAAGTGGTGTTCGTCGGCGGACTCACGCCCGCCGCGCTCGCGCACGGCTGGGCGAATCTGAGCCTCTCGTCGCCGTTCGCCGACCTTGCCCTGGCGCTGAACCTCGGCTGGCTCGCGACGATCCTGTTCGGCGACGCAGTCGTCTCGCCGTCCGGTACCGGCCTGATCGCCACCGCCAGCACGGGGCGCGTCGTCATGGCGATGGTGGCCAACGGCTACGCTCCATCGAAGCTGGGTGAGACCCACCCACGCTACAAGGTCCCGACTCCCGCGCTTTGGGTGAACCTCGTGATCGGCATCCTGTTTCTTCTGCCGTACCAGGGCTGGGCGTCGCTCGTGACGATCGTCTCATCGAGCACGATTCTCAGCTATATCCTCGGACCGGTCAGCGCCGCCGTCCTGCGTCGCACCGCCGCCGACATCAAGCGGTCCTACACTGTGCCTGGCATGTCCTGGATCGCCCCGCTCGGCTTCGTCATCGCCACCCTGATGATCTTCTGGGCGGGCTGGCCGCTTGTCGGGCAGCTGCTGATCGCGATGGCGGTGGGCCTGCTGGTCTACGCGTACTACTTCGCGCGCGGCAGCTTCCCGAGCGCGCACCTGCGTTCGGGCGCCTGGCTCGTCGGCTACCTGGTGTTCATCGGTCTCATATCCTGGGTTGGTTCTTTCGGTAGCGGCTTGAAGGTCATTCCCTACCCTTGGGATATGGTGGTTGTCATCATAGGATCGCTCGCCTTCTTCTACGCGGGTGTCCACAGCGCGCTGCCGCTGCCGGCCGACTCGCCGTACCGTAAGGAGCTGGCGACAGGCGAAACCCCTTCCGACTGAAACGCCCCGCCGCCGGGCTGGCCCGTGCCAACCCGGCGGCCTGGGCCGGATGGAGGCTGTGCTTTGCAGGTCAAGACCACCCTGCGCATCGGGGCCGCGGACGCGCACTATGGCGGCGGCCTCGTGGACGGTGCGTATCTGCTCAAAGTGTTCGGCGATCTCGCGACCGAAATCTGCATCCGCCACGATGGCGACGAGGGGCTCTTCCGCGCCTACACCTCGGTGGAGTTTCTCGCGCCACTGCGCGCAGGCGACTTCGTCGAGGTCACTGCGGAACTCGTCTCTGCCGGGCGCACCTCGAGACGCCTCCGCTTCGCAGCGGTCAAGCTGATCGCGGCCAGACCGGATCTCGGCCCATCCGCGGCGGATGTTCTAATGCAGCCTGTCCAAGTTGCGACGGCCGACGGCGTCGTTGTGGTTCCGCTGGCCTGTCAGCGCCTGGGAGGCATATCATGACATTATGGATCCCCTGATCATCACAGTCGCCCTGACGGGTGCCGAAGTAACTCCCGCGCAGCAGCCGCATCTGCCGGTGACGCCCGCCGAACTGATCGATGCCGCCGTCGCGTGCCGCGCGGCCGGAGCCGCGATGGTGCACCTGCATGTGCGTGCGGCGGACGGCACGCCCTCCTCGAACCCCGACCTGTTCCGCGAGGCGGTGGCTGGCATCCGGGCCAGGACGGACCTCATCGTGCAGGTGTCGACGGGTGGCGCCGTGGGCATGTCCGAGGTGGAGCGCCTGAATGGTCTCACCGCGCGCCCCGATATGGCGAGTCTGACACCGGGCACGGTCAACTTCGGCACGGAAGTGTTCTGGAACCCGCCTGATCTGGTGCGGCGCTTCGCCGAGCGCATGCGGAGCCTAGGCGTCGTGCCCGAGATCGAGATCTTCGACCACGGCATGCTGGCGACCGCCGTGAAGCTGCAGGCGGAAGGTCTCCTGTCCTCCTCGGCGCATTTCGACCTTGTTCTTGGCGTGCCGGGCGGGGCTCCGGCCGATTTCGAGACAGCGATGCTGCTTATGCGCAAGCTGCCACAGGCCTCCACCTGCAGCATCGCGGCGGTCGGCAGGAACCAGCTGCCGCTCAACGTCTTCGCGATCCTGTCTGGCGCACATGTGCGCACAGGCTTCGAGGACAACATCTATTACGCCCCCGGACGCAGGGCGGCGTCGAACGCCGAGCTCGTCGCACGCATCGCACGCATCGCCTTCGAGCTCGGACGCCCGCTGGCGACCCCGGCCGAGGCGCGCTGGATCCTGGGATTGACCGGCAGGTAGCCCGGGCCTGCGCTGGTCGGCAAGAGGATCCGGCCCGGAAACGCCTTTGCGGCCTCGGGGACGTTCCCGGTCGTTGCGCCCTGCGGCGCTTGTCCGCTGGCTTCGACGATCACGGATCTCGTCTGCGCGGCAAGCCTGCCGATGCGCGCGGGAAACGCCAAAGTGCTGTATTCGTCCCGCTCGCCGGGCATGGCAAGAACCAGCGCGGGCAGGCGGCGCCGAACTCCGTCGAAGGTCCAGTCCGCGCACTCGGGGGAGAGTCGGTTCGGTCCAATGCATCGGGGATCCGCCGAGCCTTGTCCCACTGGTAGCGGGCAAGAGTCGCGAAGCCGGACCCGGTGTTACCGTGCGCGCGGCGGGGACGAAGTCCGCCCCAAGTGCTCCTGGCCTTAGGCGCAGCCAGCCGAAGCGCAGACCACGCTCTTGTGGGCCACAAGTCCAATGACAATCCGGCAAGCGTTTGGCACGGGCGCATCGAATCCCACGTGCATCTTCCGGAGGCTGGTTGCCAGGCGGCTCGGCTTGCGTGTTTGCCATGCCTTCGGCCGGTTGCGCTCTGACAGTCAGACAGTCAAGGCGTCCGGCCACGTTCGTCGAATGTCCATGGTGGCTTACGAGAGTTCCGAACCGTGGCGACCCGCCGGTACTTCGCGCATCGTGCAAAGGGGTGCGGCTTCCCACGAACTTGCAGATTGCGAACGTTCGCTGGCCACCCTTGCGCTTCTGGATCTCATCGCTCTGCCTCGCCCTCGAGCTCCGCTTTCTCGAAAAGGCATCGAGCATCAGCTCGGGCGGTGCGTCCGGCGTATCGCTTGCCCTCTACCACTGGACGCACCTGCCGCTCGGCTTTTGGACCTTCGCCGTGAAGATCCTCATCCTTGTGCTGGTCTGGCGCGTTCAAGGGAGCCGCCAACTGCTCTGGACCGTAGTCTCGGCTAGTCTTGGCTCGGTGCTCATCTACCTTGCGGAGCTGGTGCCGTTCCAGCCGCTCCCCTTGCCACTCGCCTTGCCGCTCATCCTGCTGTTTTCCTACCTGCCGTCGGCGCTACTGCTCTCGTGCGGCTACTCGTCAGGCGGATTCTCGTCGATCGCCCTGATCCTCGAGAAGCGAGGTGTGCCCACTGCAGTCACCTTCAGCGGACTAAACGCGCTCTCGCTGTTGCTCATGTTCCTCGCCTACGGACAGGTGTCGGGTCTGCTCTCGCTTATCGCCATGCTGTTCGCCGGCGCATCCAACTGGATCTGGCTGACACTCTTCCGACGTTACCTGAGGCGGATCCCGGCCTTACCGGCCGCGGCCGGCCTGTCGTGAGGCAGGCGTTACGGCGGGATACGAGGCGCCGGAAGGGCTTGGCGCGACCATCGGATGTCTCATCGCCGACAGGCGGGTGGCTCAGGCCCTGACGGGGGCGCGTTCCCTGTTCAGAATCTCGCGCAGGAGAAATTCCGCGGGGAACTCGTCGGCATCTACATCTCGAGGGCATCAGGCGCTACCTCCGGGAACTGGCCGTGCGCTCCCGCGACATCCCCGACGATTACACGGCCGCCACGCTCTTCAACATCGCGCGCTGCATGTTCGGCATCCAGACAGACGGGGTGCACGAAGCGGGAGGCGGCGGCTTGGCTCGCCCTGCGTCAGCCGTCGCTTGGGCCCGCGCTGCAGGTTGCCATCGACCTGCGCGATGGGCGGACGGCGTCCCAGGCCGAGATGACGGTGCTGCGGGAGGGACTCGCCCTGGCCCAGGCGATGGCCCCTTTCAGCAGCTGAGAGGGCAGAGCCGACCTGGGCGGCGAATGCAGGGGAGGATGCGAAACCAGGGCCCGGCTGCTGTAGCGGAGGAGTGGTGTTTTTCTTGCGCATCGCGCTATGCCAGATGGATCTCGTCAAGGGCGAAGTCGAGGAGAACCGCAAGCGGACAGGGGATTGGCTCGGTCGCGCCGCCGACGCAGGGGCGCAGCTCGTGCTTCTGCCCGAACTGGTCACGACGGGCTACACCCTGGGCGAAGCTTTCGTGGAGCTCGCCGAGGAGGTGCCAGGCGAGACGAGCCGCCTCTGGTGCCAGATCGCCGCGGAGCGGCAGATCCACATTTGTGGCGGCATGGCGCGCGTCGCGCCGTCGGGGCTCATTTACAACTCCGCCCTGCTGATCGGGCCCGCTGGGCTCATCGGCGTCTACGACAAGGCCGTACCGCCGCTCTACCTGCACGAAGGCGAACCGGGCGGCGGCGCCTGCATCGAGGCGGAGATCTTCCGCCGGGGGGACGCACTGCCGGTCTTTGCGACGTCTTTCGGGCGCGTCGGGGTCCAGATCTGCCAGGACGCGGTCTATGGCGAGTTCGTGCGCGCGCAGGCCCTGCAGGGCGCGGACCTCATCCTGCAGGTGAGCAATTCGCCGCGCATCAAGACGCAGCATGAGGATGACATCACGCCGCTCACGACCCGCGTGCACGCGTTCGATACAGGGACGGCGATCGCGTTCTGCAACCGCGCGGGCGAGGAGGAGTACACGTTCCACGGCGGGCACGCGACCGCGCGCTTCGGTGTGGCCTCACACATCTGCGATGCCGACGGCAACTTCCTGGCCCTGTCGGAGAAGGGCGGCGAGGAGGACCTGCTCCTGGCGGACCTGGACCTCGCGAAGTCCAGGCGGGCGCGGTGGCAACAGAAATTCCATCGCGACTGGCGCGGCGACCTCCTCGGCCCACTTGTGCGCCTGCCGTAGTCAAGGCTCCGGCACGAGGCTCGAGATGCCTTGGGCATCTCCCAGGTTGCCGTCCCAACAGATGCAGTCGGCCATGACCCGCGAAAGGCATGACGGCATGCCGCACCCGCCCGCCGAGGACCTGCTCGTGTGTCATATCCATGTGCCTGCGCGAGAGCCGTCTTGCGGCGGGTCGACTCCAGATACCCGTCGACCGGGCGCGTGAACGCGAGCGGCCAAACTTCCTGTCTGCCATTAACGTCGACGGGTCTGCCCGCCGCGCGTGCTTGAATCATGTCGTACGGCCATAGCCCCTAGTCCACGCCAGCCAGGTACGCGTGCGGGCGTTGCGGCCGGCAGTGGGGGGAGCCGGTCCACTCCATCGCGTGCGGGCCGTCGCCCACAACGAGAGCGCAGGGCGGTTCAGGTCTCGCAGCCGCCTTCGCGTAGAGCATTCCAGTCCGCGATGAGCACCGGCACGAGCCCGCCTGGGGTGCGAAGGGTCCACGGCGCCTGCGCGGCCGCGAGCCGCACGAGCGCACGCGCGATCTCGTCTTGCGCTACCCAGGTCCTGCATGTTGGCGGGTGGCCTTCGATCGTGCTCGCGCGAACGGCATGCACTTACTCGGGACAGCGGGAGGCGACCGCATGCCCCTGCGACGCTCCCCGCCGTCGGCCGACCCGCGCGGCCGTCCTTTCCTCGGCTGACGGTGCGCACCCGATCCGCTGCGCCGCTTCGGCTGCCAATTAAACGTCACGCCTTGCATGTGCGCTACATCACGGCGCGCGGGCCGTGATGGGACGACGCTGGCAATTGGGGGCGGAAGACCGCCTGGGTGCGTCAGCCGACCGAATGGGGAGTGAGGTCGCATGGTTCCGATCGAGGGACGGCAGCTTGCCATCCTGCTCTTGTGGATCTCCTTGTCGGCCATCGTCACAGTGGCGTTTTTGTGGGTGGTGCGCAGCACGCGACGGCCCCGCGACTTCGATGCGGTGCAGTCGGACGGATACCGCCTCAGACGCGGCTGGGGCTGGGTGTACGGCTCGCTTCTGATCATCTCGTTCGCGGTCACGATCTGGACCATGCCGTACGCCTGGGCCCAACAGGCCGCCGCAAAGTCCCCGGCCATAACCGTCGAGGTCGTGGCACACCAGTTCTCGTTCACGATGCCGAGCTCGCTGCCGGCAAGGCGCCTGATCAAGTTCGTCGTCACGTCCGCGGACGTGAACCACGGCTTCGGCATCTACAGCCCCCAGGGCGTCCTCCTGGCGCAGGTCCAGGCGATGCCCGACTACCACAACGTCCTCTACTTCACTTTCCCGGGTCCGGGGACGTACATCATCCGCTGCCTCGAGTACTGCGGCGAGGGCCACTCGGCGATGCAACAGCCGCTCAAGGTCTATGTTTCCGGCAGCCAGGCGACATCCGTCAGCAAGGAGGCCTAGGCGATGGCCAAGCCCGTCAGGGTTCAAGAGCCTGTCGCACTGCACGCCGCCGACATCGGCCTCACGCCCAGGCGTCTCGTGGGCATGACGCTTTCAGTCGGCCTTGGACTCATCTTCGTGCTCGGCATGATCGGCGGCATCATGAAGGCTGCGCAGGGCAACCTCATCCAGCTGCAGCCTGGGACCTTCTACGCGCTCCTGACACTGCACGGCGCGGGAATGATCTCGACGGTCGTCCTCCTGACCGCCGTCGCGCTCTGGTACGTGCTGCACGATCATCTGAGCCTGAGGCCCGACATGCTGGTGTTCTCGGTCGTCGCCATCGTCTGGGGGCTTGTGGCGGCGACGGTCGCCGTCCTGGTCGGCGGGTTCGGTCCGGCCTGGACCTTCCTCTACCCGCTGCCGTTCATGGGCACCTGGCCCAGCTGGTCCACAGGACTCTTCTTCTTCGGCGTGCTGTTCGTCGGCGTCGGCTTCGCCATTTTCTGCTTCGACCTGATGGCGGGCATCATCCGCACCTACGGCTCGATCTGGAACGGTCTGGCGTGGGATACCTGGATTCCCAGGCTGCGCCGTCCCGACGGCAAGGTGGCCCCGCCCTCGGTGATCGCCGCCAGCATGGTGGCGATCGACGGACTGATCACGGTTGCGGCGGGCAGCGTGCTCGTCGTCGCACTCCTCGCCCATTGGTTCTCGCCGAAGTTCCCGATCGACCCGCTGTGGATCAAGAACCTGACCTTCTTCTTCGGCCATACGATCGCGAACCTCGCGATCTACGTCTCGGCGGGCGTGATCTACTACATCCTGCCGAAGTACACCGGCCGCGCCTTCCACACGAACAAGGTCTACGCCCTCTCTTGGGCGATATCGCTCTTCTTCGTGCCTTGGGCCTGGCCGCACCATCTCTACATGGATTTCGTCCAGGCCCCGTGGCTGCAGGTCGGCGGCGAGGCATCGACCTACATCGCCACCATCCCGGCGACGGTCGTGACCATCTTCGGTTCGCTGCTGCTCGTCTACCGCTCGGATATGCGCTGGCGCCCCGGCTCCACCCTGTTCCTGGCGGGGATCCTGGGCTGGCTTGTCGGCGGCGTCGCGGCCATGCTGGACGCCACCATCCCGTTCAACGCCGTCCTGCACAACACGCTGTGGGTGCCGGCCCACTTCCACACCTATCTGCTCGGCGGCGTCTTCCTCTTCGTACTCGGCTTCACCTCGTACTTCGTCGGGGAGCGACAGACCCCGGGCCGTCTCGTGAAGGCCATAGAGTGGACGTTCTTCACGGGTCTTGTCGGCTTTCTCCTGATGTTCTACGCGGGGGGCATCGAGGGCGTCCCGAGGCGTGAGGCAGTGCAGCCGCCACCTGGACCGATCCTCGCGGACATCGCCACGGGCTTTGTCGCAATCCTGCTGGTCGGGCTCGTGGCCATGCTG
This sequence comes from Bacillota bacterium, assembly GCA_021847575.1. GTDB lineage: Bacteria > Bacillota > Sulfobacillia > JAJZYS01 > JAJYTV01 > JAJZQO01. Next base: position 50,291 of record JAJZQO010000001.1, read on the forward strand.
ATCGAGTTCTGGGTACGAGCCAAGAGAAATGCGGCGAATGGGGAGGCGGAAGGACTGTGAGAGCTCTGCAAAGGGCCTGGCCGCTTGCGCTCGGCCTGCTCGTCGCGATCGACCTCCTGGGACCGCTCGCCTTCGGCGCGGCGGCGCCGCCACTCGCGCTCCACCACCTGGAGCACGCCTTCCTGCTCGTATCCGGCGGCCTCTTCGCAATGGCCTACGTGCGCCGGCGCCCGAAGCCCTACGGCGATCCGCTCTGGATCCTGGCCGTCATCGGGCTCGGCACGCTCTCGCTCGTCTTGATGCTGCCGGACGTGTACGGCATCGTGGACGCCGAGCCTGTCCTCCATACCCTCCTCCACGTCGGGTTCCTGGTTATCGGCTGGCTTGGCGGATACGCCGCGGAGCGCTACGCCCCGAAGCTCGGCTTCGGCTGGCAACTGCTGGTCATCGTGATGGGCGTCATCACCGCCACGGGCTTTGGCTCTGGGCCGCCTGTCGCCTGAGCCGAAGCATCGCATCGCCCGCTTTGGGTCACGATGTCACAGCCTTGGTGCACCATCGGTCACATGGCACGCCCGGACGGCGTGCCATGCTCTCGTCAGGGGAGGGGAAGCGAGTGATCCGCGATGTGACGAACGACGCCGAAGCGCGGATGCTGCGGGAGGTCGCCCATGAATTCGCCGTGCGCAACTTGCGCGCGGCGGGCGAAGAAGCGGACCGGACGGGCGAGACGCCCTGGCAGGCGGTGCGCGCGGCTGGCGAGATCGGCCTCTTGGCGGCCAACGTGCCTGCGTCCCACGGCGGGCCGGCCGTCCGCCCGACGGCGATGGCCGCAGTGATGGAGGAGCTCGGCTGGGGGAACTTCGGCATCGCAGCGACGATCGGTGCCGCTTCGCTCGTGGCCGAGGCCTTGATCCGCGAGGGCAGCGAGGAGCAGAAGCGGCGCTATCTCAGCCACCTCTGCGACGCAGAAAACCCGTGGGTCGGGGCCTTCGCCCTCACAGAGCCGGAGTCCGGCTCGGAGCTCGAGATCTCCCTGCCCGGGGCATCGCAGCACCTCGCCAGCTTCGCCGAGCGCACCCAGGACGGGTATCGCCTGCAGGGTGCGAAACGCTTCATCACCAACGGCGGCAGGGCAGATCTGACGCTTCTCCTCGCCCGCAGCGGTCCCGAAAGGGACGGCGAGGGCTGGAGCCTCTTCCTGCTCGAGAAGGACACGGCCGGCCTGAAGGCGGGGCGGCAGATCCCCACCATGGGTCTGCGCGGTTCCTATACCGGGGAACTCTTGCTCGAGAACTGCGAGGTGCCCGAGGGGGCCAGACTAGGCAAGCCGGGCGACGGGCTCAGGATCGTGCTCGAGGTGCTGCAGGTTGCCCGCACCATGATCGCGTCGGCCGCGGTCGGGCTCGCACGGGCTGCGTTCGAGGCGGCGCGGGCCTACACGCTAGAGCGCAGGCAGTTCGGTCGGCCGATCCGCGAGCACCAGCTGGTCTCGGGTTCGCTCGCGCGGATGCGTCTCGACATCGATGCCGCGCGCCTTCTGGTGCAGCGGGCGGCCCTGGATCTCGAAGCCGGGCGCGACGCCGCACTGAGCGCGGCGGAGGCCAAGCTCTTCGCGAGCGAGATGGCGGTGCGCGTGACGCAGGATGCCCTGCAACTCCACGGCGGCTACGGCTTCACGCGGGAGCTGCCGCTCGAGATGTGGGTGCGCGACGCCATCGTCAGCCGCATCTTCTTCGGGACGAGCGAGATGCAGGTCCTCGAGATCGCGCACGGGGTCGACCGGGACTTCTAGCGCCAGGGCGAAGCCCCGCGGGCGGCGGCGAAAGCGCCCAGGGCCAACGGCCCGAAAACATATGGGAAGGTGAGATGGATGGACCAGAACGAACGGGCGATCGCTAAGATCCGGACGCATCACGCGGCCTTGCTCCAGGGTCTTCGCGAGCGCTGCGAAGGGCTGCTCGGGGCGGCCGCGGCAGGCGGCGCGACGCAGGAGCCGCAAGGCGAGCTGCTCATGTACCTGAACGGCGAGATCGTGCCGCACGCCGAGGCGGAGGAGGCCACGATCTACAAGCGCGGCCTTGAGGTGCCGGAGCTTGTCCTGCTGATCCAGGCGATGGTCGCCGAGCACGAACGCCTCCGCTCCCTGACAGGTGCCCTCAGGGCGGCCAGGCCGGCTGTGTCCGCGGCGGCGCTCGGGCTCGCCATCACGGAGCTTTTCGCGGTGCACGCCGACAAGGAGAACGACCTCCTGCTGCCAAGGCTGGCGCGCGAACCTGGCGTGAGCCTCCACGAGCTTCTGGGGGACATGCACGCCAAGCTGGAAGGCTGACGGTCTCGGCGAGGGCTTGGGATCTGCCCCGCGGAATCGTGCATCAGAGAGCCGGCGTGCCGGGCCTCGCCTGCGCGCAGTCACCGTCTTTTTGGGGAGGGGATTCGCCGTGGAAGCGAGGATCGATTACCGTACTGCGGCGCCTTTGGCGCTCAAAGCCATGCTGGGACTCGAGGAGTACGTGCGGGGAAGCGAGCTCGAGCCGGCGCTGCTTGAGCTCGTGCGCACGCGCGCGTCACAGCTGAACCGCTGCGGCTACTGCCTCGACATGCACACGAAGGACGCCCGCGCAGGTGGCGAGACGGAGCAGCGCCTCTATGCCCTGAGCGCCTGGCGCGAGACGCCTTTCTACTCGCCGCGCGAGCGTGCGGCGCTGGCCTGGACAGAGGCGCTCACGCTGATCTCGCAGGATCCCGTGTCGGACGAACTCTACGCCGAGGTACGCGCCGAGTTCGGCGAGAAGGAGCTTGTCGATCTCACGATGGCCATCGTCGCGATCAACGGTTGGAACCGCCTGGCCGTCGGCATGCGCACCGTGCCGGGCAGCTACCGGCGCAGGGATGGCTAGGGGGCGGCGGAGCATGTCCGAGGATCTCGACTTCCGCATACAGGTGCGCTGGTCCGGCAGCGGGCGAAGCGGCCTCGGCACCATCTCCTCGGGCGGGCAGAGCATCACCTACTCGGCCCCGGCCGCCATGGGCGGACGGGGCACAGGCACAAGTCCCGAGGAACTCCTGATCGCCGCGGTCGGCTCATGCTACAGCGGTACCCTGGCGCGCATCCTGCAACAGCGCGGCCTGCCTGTGGACCGGCTCGACCTTGGCGCAAGCGGCGTTGTCACTGGCTACCCGGGCGACACCCGCTTCGCGCGCATCGTTGTCGAGCCATCCATCGAGGGCGGCGACAACTCGCGCGTGCAGGAGTACCAGGAAGCCGCCGAGGCTGCCTGCAGGCGCTGCTTCATCGGCGGAACGCTCAAGGAGACAATCGAGTACACCGTAGGCGAGGTCCGCGTTTCCTGAAGGCCCGGCATCCAGCGCGGAGGCCCTCCGTCGGGATCAGGCATGGGGCAGCCGTATCCACCGGACGCCGGCCGGCGTGACGTAGGTCAGGAGGTCGCCGTAGAGCTCAGGCATGAAGCCCGGGATCCGATAGAGCTGGTCGGTGCGCAGGTCGAGCAGCTCGGACCGCTGTGCCCACCAGCTGATGTAGCCGTTGCCGATGCTCGGGTTCGAGGGATAGTCTCCCGGCGCGGTGATTCTGATCATCGTGCGGTCCTCGCGCAGATAGAGTCCCTCGTCGACGCCGAAGTCCTCGGTGAAGGCGAGGCCACCAGGTCCCCGCACCACCGACGTGAGCACCCCGGAAGTGCGCCAGAGCGTGTGCGGTTTCCCGCCGGTCAGCGGGACCGACACGATCTCGCCCTGCACAGGGTCGGCGGGATCGGCCGGCTTGATTGCGAGGTAGGCGTGGCTCTTGCCCGTGTCGAGCGCGATCACGTCGAGCGAGGAACGATCGCTCGCCTTGCGGTACAGGTCCCGGCACGCGTAAGTCCGGAGGTCGCAGGCGACGACACTCGTCAGATCGTTGCCGCCCTCGGTGCGCGTATTCAGGAAGATCAACTCGTGCCCGACGAAGTGGAACGAGGTATCGATGCTGCCACGGTCTTCTGGCGGCAGGCGGAGCAACCTCGCCGGACCTCCCGAAAGCGGCTCAAGTTGCACGGGAGCGTCGCGCGGACCGGACTCCGGCCCCACCTGGAAGGCGACGCCGTCCAGACCCACCGCCGCCGAGGTGGCGATGTCGCGATGCTTACCTGGAGAGATCGAAACGATCAGGCCTTCACTGCCCGTCGCCGGCTCGCCGAAGTAGAGCCCGTCCGCCGGACCATTCCGGCTTGGCAGGACGCTCAGGAGCACGCCCTTGCCAGGCAGGTATCCCGCAGCCGCCTGGCCGACGCCCGCAAAGAGCCCCTTGGGCCAGGCGGAGGGCAGGTTTTGCGGCCTGAGCGCGCGGTAGAGATTGATGACGTCCGCGGGCGGCGCAGGTCCTGCGGAGGGCAGAAAGGTCGGTTCGGGATAGGTTTTGCAGCCGCTGAGCAGGAGGCCGAGCATGGCGGTCAGCGCGAGCCGCGGCAGGATGCCCCGCGTCATGGCGATGGCACCTCCCTTGCAACCGCACTTTAGCATCTCGCATGGCCATCGCGAGGGAACTGGATCACACCGAAGAAGGTCATACGGACATCGGTTTGACTGCAAGATCGGAAGCGACCTTGCCGAGGTTGCAACGCAGGCAGCGTGTCGCCGAGACGTTGCAGTGCTGTCCATGCCGCACTTCCGCCGTGCAGACGGAAGCGGGAGGACCCGCCGGAGACTACCGGCGCATGATGGCGCGGATCAAGGCCTTCAGCCATTCCGGACCGCGGCGCGGCGCGGCATCGACATCGTCGGGAGCCACCAGCTCCTGCTTTTCGCGCTGCCTCTGTTCCAGCAGGAGCTCTTCCGCCTGCAGCGTGTCGAATTCACGGGACCTGTCGAAGCCGGTCATCCGGATCACCTCGTCCCGGACGGCGCCACGCCGCCCCTCTTTGGCCAGAGGATAGATGGAGCCGCCAGGAGTTGCAAGTTTCCCGGCGCCGGGGAGCGTGTGGCCGCAAGGTGGTCGTATCCTGGTGCCGCAGGACATCTCGTGCTACGTTCATTGCGGGAAGGGGTGCAGTCGTTGGTCCATCCGCAGGCTCCCGCGGCATCGGCCGCCCTGGCCGAGGTGACGCCGTTTGCCGAACTGCCCGGGGCGACGCTGGCCCGGCTTGCCGATATCACGAGCATCCGGCGCTATCGCAAGGACATGTACATATTCGGCGAGGGCGAGCCGGCGGAGATGCTCTGCTTCGTGCACCGCGGCGTCGTGAAGGTGTTCAAGACCACGTCGGACGGCCAGGAGCAGACGCTGCACCTCTTGCAGCAGAACGAACTCTTCGCCGTGACGGGGTTTGTCGTCGGGGGCATCTACCCGGGCACGGCGCAGACGCTCGAGGACAGCTGGGTCGGCTGCATCCGCAACCAGGCCCTGCGCGGGCTGGCGCAGAGCGATGTCTCGCTCGCATGGTCCCTGCTCGCCTTTTTCGCACGCCGCCTCACCGGCACCTCGCAGCAGGTGCTGGACCTCGGCACGCGCGACACGGCGGGACGACTTGCGGCCGCGCTCTTGCAACTCGCCGGGGTCCGGGACCGCAGCATGGGCAAGCACGTCAGGGTGGGGCTGCAGGTGACGCATCGGGAACTCGCGCAGCTCATAGGCGCGTCGCGCGAGACGGTGACGCGCCTCCTGGGCGAGTTCCGCCAGGAGGGCAGCATCTTCGTCGATGCGGACGGCCATCTCGAGATCACGCCCGAACTTCTGCAGAGCCGGCTCGATTAGCGGCTTTCAGCCCATGCCGAGCTCCTCGCGCGCGTAATCGTTCATCATGCGCGGATCCCAGGGCGGGGAGAAGACCAGTTGCACCCGCACGTCGCTGACCCCGAGCGGCAGCATCGCGCGCTCGATCGAGCGTCCGATGATCGCGTGCAGGGGGCAGCCGGGCGTCGTCAAAGTCATTGTGACGTCGACGACGCCGTCGTCCGTCACGTCGAGGCTGTAGACGAGGCCGAGCGAGACGATGTCGACGCCGAGCTCGGGGTCCATGACTTCGCGCAGGACGTCGACCACCTCGGCCTTGGTCGGTGCCGGGCCGGTCATGAGCCCGGGGTCCGCGTGAAGCGCACGCGGTAGTCGCCGCCGCCGAGCGACTCGGTCGTGTGGCTGAAGCCCTTCGCGCCGAGAACACCGAAAAGAGGCACCGGCTCGAACGGCGCCAACAGGACGAGCTCCTCGTCCACCTCGAGTTCCGCCACAGCCTGCATGATATCGTCAAAGGGTTCGCCACCGGCCCGGATCGTCGCGCGGACGTCGAGCAGGCGTTCCTTCGCCATTTCGCCACCTCCGCTCGGAGTCTTGCGAATCTGCCCTGAGACTAGTCGGCCGACGGTGCGTGGATTGTGTCCTGCGACACCAAGACGCGGCTCGTCCGTCACAGCACGCCAGGGCCGGGCACGCTACGCTCGTGGCGATCGAGTTCGCGAAGGAGGGTATAGCATGCCTGGTGACCAGACCCTTGACGTGCGCCAGATGGCTCCCGCGCAACGCCATGGCACGATTTTCAGCATGTTCGATCAGTTGAAGCCGGGTCAAGGCTTCGAGCTTGTCAACGACCACGACCCCAAGCCTCTCTACTACCAGTTCTCTGCCGAGCATGCCGGACAGTTCGAGTGGTCGTATCTCGAGCAGGGTCCGGAAGTCTGGCGGGTGCGCATCGGCCGCACGCAGAACTAGACTATGCTGCCGATGGCGCCGGGCGGCGCCGATGTGCGACTGCCGCTCGCGCATCTTGCCTTCGGCCTTCTGGCGAGCGTGGTGCTGGCGGCGTGCCTGCTCGAGCCCGGCTGGGCCACATACGGTCTGCCGGGCTCGACGTCGACCGTCGTGCTGACGCATCTTTTCACGCTCGGCTGGGTGACGGCCACCACGATGGGGGCGATGCTGATGATCGTGCCGGTGGCCGGCGTGGCCAAAGTGCCGGCGGGACGGTTTGCGCTGCTCGTCCCAGGCGCGACTTTGCCCGGCATCGTGCTGATGCTCCTCGGTTTCGGCCTGGGCCTGAATTCGCTCCTGGCCGTGGGCGGCAGCCTTGTCGTGATCGGCGTGCTGGCCTTCTACCTGATCCTCTGGCGCACGGTGGCGGGGGTGACCGTACCGTCCCCGACCCCCGCCGGAGCGCTCATCGCATCCTCCTTTCTCGTGCTTACCGTCCTGCTCGGCCTGACCGAGGCCCTGAACCTGAGCTACGGCTTCTGGCAGTTCCCCTTCATGCGTTTCCTGGCGCTCCACGCAGCCCTTGGCGGCTTCGGCTGGGTCGCGTTCGCCATACTCGCTGTAAGCTACAAGCTGGTCGCGATGTTCACCCTGTCGCACGAGCACGAACGCTATCCCAAGGCCGTCTTCGCGCTTTGGGGCCTGGCTGTGCTCTGGGCGGGCGCCATGGCGATCTGGGGCACCGACGCCCTCGCGGCGCTGGCCGCGCTGCCGGCGCTCGCCGCCTACGCCCTCTTTATCGCGGACATGCGCCTGCTGCTTTCGGCCAGGCAGCGACCGATCGAGCCGGGCATCCAGCAGGCGATCGTGAGCTGGATCGTGCTCGGCATCCTTCTGGTTGCCATTCCGCTGCAGCTTCTCGGCGTCTTCCAGGTCTCGATCTTCGCCTTCGCCTGGCTTTTCGTCTTCGGCTTTGCCGGGGCGAACCTCTGGGGCTTCCTGTTCAAGATAGCGCCGTTTCTCATCTGGTTTCACAGCTACGCCGAACTCGCCCCGGGCAGGCGGGCGCCGAAGCTGACCGAAATGGTCGGTCCCAGGTACCTGCGTGCCGGTAGCTGGCTGCTTTACCCTGCGATCCCGCTCGGCGCGATCGGCCTCGCGGCAGGGTATCCGCTCGCCGTTCAGGCGGCAGACCTGCTCGCGCTCCTCGCCGCTCTCGCCTTCGCCGCGTCGGGCTGGCGCCTTACGGTCCACTATCTCGGCCGGGCGCAGGCGGGCCGGTGAACAGCTCGCCCCTGATCGTCACGCCGCGCACCGCGCCGCCGCCGCACGTCGTGCTGCGCCCGATCGCGGCAGGCCTGGGGGCGCTGATTCTCGCGGGGAGCTGGGTGGCATGGCTTGGCCTGCCGACGGGCACTCCGCTCCTCTCGCTCATCCACCTGGGCTTTGTCGCAGGTCTCCTCACCTTGGCGAGCGCCGCCGCGACCCAGCTCGGAGCGGCGACCACAGGCCAGTCCCATCCGCGGCCGGGGCTGCTCGGCGGCTTCGCACTCGGGGTTCCGGCCGGGGGCGCGCTGCTCAGCGCGGGCTTCGCATTTGGCGCGCCAGTCCTTCTGGCCATAGGCGGGGCCTTGGCCTTCACGGGCGTTGCCTTTGTCTTCGGCCACGCGCTGCGCCGGATCGGACGAAGCGGGTCCCTGCGCCCGCTTCACGTCGGCCTCCTGCTCGGCCTCGTCGGCTTCCTGGCTGCGGCCGCCATGGGGTTTGCAATGGCGCTGGGCCTCACCCTCGGACACCCGTCGCTCCTCGGGCTCCTGCCCTGGCACCTCGCACTCGCCCTCGGCGCCGGCTTCGGTGCCTTGCTCGCGGGCGTCTCGTGGCAGCTTCTGCCGATGTTCGGGCGTGCCCGCCAGGTGCAGGGTCCACTCGGCTATTTGCCGGCTGGGGCGTTCGCCGCGGCGGCCTTGCTCGGCGCCATCGCCTGGGGGCGGATCGGCATTGGGGCTGCGTGGCTCCTGGCGATTGCGGCGGCCATACACCTTGCGATCACCGTGTGGTCCCTGGCGCGCGGCGCAGGCGCAAAACTGCCGCCCTTCACAGGGCTCGCCCATCTCGCATCCGCCGCACTGCTCTGCCTGGCCACGCTGCTCTTCGTCAGGGGTCTCTACGGCGACGCGCTGCTGGCCGCGTTCGGCGGCTACACCATCGCGATCCTGGGCTATCTCGAGCGCATCCTGCCCTTCATCGTGTTCGAGGCCCACCTCAACCGCCGCACCGGGCGGACGAAGGTACCGAAGCTGCAGGACATCCTGCCCGCTAAAGGCCGCCATGTCCTGCTTGCCGCATACCTCGCGGCACTCGTGCTGGCTTTGGCCTCCAGCTGGGGGGTCCGTCTCTTCGGCGTCGCCCTTGCTCTCATGGCCCTGCGCCTCCTTCTTGCCCTGCGGAACCTACCGCCAGGCACTTCAGGATCCGCAGAATGAAGACCGCAATATTTACGGTTTGGCAAGGCAAAGAGGGATAGGTTACCTGTGATGGTGCCCCATGGGGACTGCTTTAGGTTCTTCGGCTCTTCATGATAAAAGGAACTTTCCGACCGAGGGCGAACTCTCGCATCTGTATTTTCTACTTCCTGTCTCGTTATCGGAATGAGGGGCCATCGCAGTTGCGGGGGGGCGAACTGCTTCTTTCCCCACATGGACGCCGACATTTGGTTGGAGATTCGGGAAGACATGACCCTTGCCGCCGTGTTTCAGCCCATCGTCTCGCTTGCGCATGGGCGCGTCGCGGCGTATGAAGCCTTGAGCAGGCCTACGCTCGGGCGGGAGCAACCGCTTGCGATCCTCGATGTCGTGGAGTCGGCGAGGGCAGCCGGACCGCACGCCGAGGCCGAGCTCGATGGCCTCGCCATTACCGCGATCGCCTCAGCCGCCCGCCACCTGCCGACGGGTGCCATGCTGTTCGTCAACGTGGCGCCGGTCACCGTGCTCGAACAGCCGGAGCTTCTGCAACCCCTCGCGGAGCTGCCTTGTACCGTGGTGCTCGAGGTGACGGAACGCTCGACCGTCCCGGACACCCGCTGGCACGTGTTCACGCACTCCCTCGACATACTGCGCTGGCGCGGGTTCCTTGTTGCCATGGACGACTGTGGTGCGGGCTATTCCGGACTCAATCGGCTGGTGGCGCTCAGGCCGGATTTCGCCAAGGTGGACATGGAGCTCGTGCGCGGTGTCGATCGTGACAGCGCCAAGGCGCAACTGGTGGCAGCCCTGGTGTCGTTCTCGCGGCGTGCGGGCATCACGGTGATCGCGGAAGGCGTGGAGACCCGGGCGGAGCTCGAAACCCTGAGCGAACTCGGCGTCGACTATGTGCAAGGTTTCCTGCTCGCAAGGCCGGAAAGTGGCTTCGCCGAGACAGAGGTCATGGTGGGACGACAGGGCAAGCGAAGAAACGCGAGCGATGCAGGCGCCGCGCTCGGCGCCGCCATGCGTCTCGCGCGCATGGCCGTGCGCGGGCTGGGCGACGCGCCGGGTCTTTACGAGGCGATCGTCCATGCCGCGCGCGACGCCACCGGGGCTGACGCGGCAGTGCTCCGTAGGCGCGTGGGGCAGACGCTTGAGCCTGTGGCCACTTCGGGTGCGCCACTGCGGCCGCGCGCGATCCCCCTTTCGTCCGGCGACCCGCTGGCCGCCGCGTTCGGCGCGGAGCGCAGCGCGACGCGCCAGACGCACCCGCCGGACGGCGCCGACAGTGCCTACGGCTCCGCATTCAGCGCTCCTGTCGTCGTGGACGGGGTTGCCTGGGGAGTGCTCACGGTCGGGTTTCAGGAGGAGAACCGCATCCGCGGCGAGCTGGCCGACCTCGCGACGGGCCTTGCCGATCAGGCAGGCCTCATCCTGGCGGCCAATCAGGGGGGACTCCTGCCGCTGCGGACCGACGCCATCGACACGCTTCGCTATGCGGTGCAGCACCCCGGAGACATCTCGGACTTCCTTTCGCGTATCATCCGCGACGTGGAACGTTCGACAGGCTCCCACGACTGCTGGATCGGCATCGCCCGCGACGGGCGGTTCGATATCATCAGCGGTGACGGCGACGTGGCGGAGACCGAGCTCGCCCAGTGGCTGGATCCCGAGAGCGAGATGGGGCGCATGCCGCCTGGCGTTTCGCTGCGCGAGGCCAGACGCGTGATCGTCGACGACATCCGGCTCGAGCCGTCCCTCGCGTCGCAGCTTGAGGACCTCCTGCAGCAGGCCATCATCTCGGCGGCGGCGATTCCGATGATCAGCCACGAGCGCGTCGTCGGCATTCTTAAGGTCTATCACAGTACAGTGGCGGCCTTCACCGAGGACCAGCTGACCTTTCTGGAAGAAGTCGCGTCGCTGCTGGCCGACTACCTCGGCCGTATGGCGGCATAGGGCAAACAGTCCAGGTCTTTCAGGGTCCTGTCCGAGGCGAGTCGGGCAGGACCCCGTTTTTGCGCTTTACCGACAGAATGCGACAAACAGCCCATGACATATGGACCTTGTCGCCTCTACCTTACGGGATATAGGGCATAGTCGCCATTGCCCGGAGCGGTTGTGGAGGTCAAGTATGGCCGCAACGGATGGACGAGCCCCGAAGGGTGCAGACAAGGCCGAGATCGAGCGGCTCGAGAAGCGGATCGCGGAACTTGGCAGGAGCCATGCGGAACTTCGCCGGCAGCTTGAGGAGAAGGAGCGGGCCGGTAGCCCGTCGCCGGGGCAGGGCGATGTGTACCGCCGGATCGTCGAGACTACCTCGCAGGGCTACTGGCTCATCTCGCCGGACCTAAGGACGGTCGACGCGAACCGGGCCTTTTGCGAGATGCTCGGATATACGAAGGAAGAGATGCTCGGCAGGTCGATCCTCGACTACTACGACGAGGAGAACAGACGGATCCTGCTGGAGTCTGTGCGGAACATGGGCGACAGGGAGCGCGGCAGCTACGAGGTTGCCCTGCTCCGGAAGAACGGTCAGCCGCTGCACTGTCTCTTCAACGTGGCTACCCTCTTCGACGAGGAAGGGCGGATCGAGGGCTCGTTCGCCCTTGTCACCGATATCACGGACCGCAAGCGGACCGAGGAGGCACTGCGGGAGTCCGAGCGCCAGACGTCGGACATCATCGAGTTTCTGCCGGACGCGACGTTTGTCATCGACGCGAGCGGCAGGGTGATTTCGTGGAACCGGGCCATGGAAGAGATGACGGGCATCAAGGCCGAGGACATGGTCGGCAAAGGCGACTACGAGTATGCCCTGCCGTTCTACGGCGAGAAGCGCCCGATCCTGATCGATTACGCCCTGCTGCCGGATGAGGTGCTCCAGCGTGATTACAAGGTCATCCGCAGGGAGAAAAATTTCATCGCGGTCGAGACGATGTTGCCGCTGGTAGGGCGCTATGTGTTCGGCGCGGCGTCGCCGATCTACGACCGTAACGGCAGCGTGGTGGGTGCGATCGAGTCGATCCGGGACCTCACGGTCCGCTGGCGGGCGGAAGTCGCCCTCAGCGAGTCGCAGAAGCGCATGGAGGCCATCATCGACTTCCTCCCCGACGCGACTTTCGTGATCGACGCCGAGGGCAGGGTGATCTCCTGGAATCGCGCAGTCGAGGAGATGACGGGCATCAAGGCCGCCGACATCGTCGGCAAGGGCGACTACGAATACGCCCTGCCCTTTTACGGCGAGCGGCGGCCGGTCCTGGCGGACATCGTCCTGAGCTCGCAACGCGCGATGCCGGAGAACTACGGCCTGATCCACCAGGATCAGGGGTTCCTTTCGGCCGAGACGCTTGCGCCGTCACTGCCCGGTGGCGGCCGCTGGGTGTTCGCCGCCGCCGCGCCGATCTACAACATTGAGGGCGAGGTGGTCGGCTCCATCGAGTCGGTGCGCGACGTGACGGCCCGCAAGCAGGCGCAGGATGCCCTGCAGGAGAGCGAAGCCCGCTTCAGGACGCTGATGGAGCAGTCGCCTGTTGCGACGCAGGTTTTCTCTCTGGACGGAACGCTCGTCGACGCGAACAAGGCCGCGGAGGAGCTGTTCGGCTACAGCACGCCGGCGCTCATCGGCAGGTACAACGTTCTTGCCGACGAGCAGATGCGGCGGACCGGCGCCCTCGCGCTGATTGAACGTGCGCTGAAGGGCGAGAGCGTGCCCGCGTCGGAGTTCGAGCTGGCCACCGCGGCGAGTTTCGGCGGCGCGGACAGGCGCCTGTGGGTAAAGAGCCACTTCTACCTGGTGCGGGATGGCCAGGGCGACCCGAGAAATTTCGTCATCCTGCACGAGGACGTCTCGGTGCTGCGGCGCTACCAACAGCACCTCGAGGACATGATCGCGGAACGAACGGCGGAACTTCGCCAAGCCAAGGCGCAGGCGGAGGACGCGACCCGTGCCAAGAGCGAGTTCCTGGCCAACATGAGCCACGAGATCCGCACGCCGATGAACGCCATCATGGGGTTCGCCTCGCTGGCGCTCAAGACTGAGTTGACGAATAAGCAGCGGGACTACCTCAGCAAGATCGACACCGCGAGCCGTGCCCTTCTTGGGCTCGTCAACGACATTCTGGACTTCTCCAAGATCGAAGCCGGAAAACTCGAACTGGAAGAAACGGAGTTTCGCCTGGACGAGGTGATGAACAACATCGCCACGTTGGTCTCAAACCAGGCGGCGCGCAAGGGCATCGAACTCCTGAACGCCCTTGCGCCGGACGTGCCCGTCAACCTGGTCGGCGATCCTCTGCGCCTTGGCCAGGTGCTGCTGAACCTGGCGAACAATGCGGTCAAGTTCACGGAACGGGGCCACGTGCTACTGCGGGGCGAACTGGTCGAGCAGGGCGGCGAGCGGTGCAGCGTCCGCTTCAGCGTTTCCGACACCGGCATTGGCATGACCGAGGAGCAGGTGGGAAGGCTCTTCTCCGCATTCACGCAGGCCGACAGTTCCACGACGCGCAAGTACGGCGGCAGCGGTCTGGGCCTCGCCATCTCGCAGCGCCTCGTCGAGCTCATGGGCGGCCGGATCACCTTGGAAAGCATGCCGGGGTCCGGCAGCACGTTCAGCTTCACGCTCTCCCTCCCGCGCCAGGCATCCGAGCGGGATCCGCGGCTTGCGTATCGCGGGGGACTCGCAGGACTCAAGGCGCTCGTCGTCGACGACAACGAGCTGGCCAGGGACATCCTGCTCGAGCAACTCGCTCCGTTCGGCATCATCGCGAACGCGACCGCTTCTGCCGAGGCGGCGATGCGGGAACTTCAATCGGCCCTGGCCGACCCCTACGACGTCGTGTTCATGGATTGGCAGATGCCCGGCACCGACGGCGTTGCCGCCTCTAGGGAGATCCGCGACGGTCTTGGCCTTCCCAGGCCCCCGGTGGTCATCATCGTGACGGCGTATGGCCGCGAGGAGATCATGGATCAGGCCAAGGAGGCGGGCATCAGCGGCTTCCTGATCAAGCCCGTCAACCAGTCTCTCCTCTTCGAGACGCTGACGCAGGTTCTTGTCCAGGACGGCGCCCTGAGGGTGCTCCCTTCCGCGGAGGGGTCGACAGGCTTGCCGGACCTTGCGGGCGTCCGTGTGCTGCTGGTCGAGGACGCGCCCATGAACCAGCAGGTGGCGAGCGAGATGCTGGCGGGGGCGGGGGTGGCCGTGGACATCGCCGAGAACGGGCAGCTGGCGGTAGAGGCGGTCGCCCGCGACCGATACGATCTCGTGTTGATGGATGTGCAGATGCCTGTCATGGGCGGCTACGAGGCGACTCGGCTGATCAGGGCTCTGCCAGGACAGGCGGATCTGCCCATCATCGCCATGACCGCCCACGCAATGCGCGGAGCGCGCGAGGAGTGCCTCGCGGCCGGTATGAACGACTACGTCACGAAGCCGATCGACCAGCAGCGGCTCTTCGCGGTCATGGCGCAGTGGCTTGGGCGCGACATTCCGTCGGCGAGCGAGGGTTGGCATGGCAAGGCGGCGGGGCTGGGCGAAAGCCTGCAGGACAGCGTGCCCGACATACCCGGCCTCGACACGGCGGCAGCGCTGCGGCGCCTCGGTGGCAACCGCAAGCTCTACCTGGACCTGCTCGAGACGTTCGGGACGAGCTACGCGGCGGCGGCGGGCGAGATCAGGAGACTCGTCGCCGCAGGAGAATTCGAAGGGGCCGAGCGGCTGGCCCATACGGTGAAGGGCCTGGCGGGCAACATCGGCGCCGGCGGCGTCGCCGAAGCCGCCAGGGATGCCGAGACCGCCTGCCGCGAGCGCCGGTTGCCCCAACTCGAAGCCTTCCTGCCGAGGCTCGAGGCGGAGATCGGGCAGGTCATCCGGTCGATAGATGTTCGGGGAACGGGGGCGAGGCCTGACGCGAAGGCGGCGCAGGACCCCTCGGACCCCAACCCCCTGCTGCTCGAACTCGAGGCCCAGGTCCGCGACCAGAACCTCGCCGCATGCGACACCTTCGAGCGGCTCGAAGGTGTCGTGGCGCCGGGCGAACCGGCGCTTGAGCGCTTGCGGCAGTGCCTCGACGCGTTCGATTTCAGGGCGGCTCTGGACGCCATTTCCGCGCTGCGGGAGCGCATCGGCTAGACGGTTTGGCCCTGCGCCTGCGCCGGACGTCTCAGGCGCGGCGGGTGTCAAGAGAAGCAGGAATCAAGAGATGCACAGCTCTGCTCAGAATAGAGCGGCACGGTGCAGGTTGAGAGGAACGGTCGAGCGTGCAGAGGATACTGATCGTCGACGATGTCCCAGCCAACATCAAGATCCTGCGCGAATTGCTGGTGGGCAATTACGAGCTCTTCGTGGCCACGAACGGCAGGATGGCCGTGGAGGTGGCGGAAGCCAAGCTGCCCGATCTCATCCTGATGGATGTCATGATGCCGGAGGTGGACGGCGTTACCGCATGCGGCATCCTGCGCGGCAGGCCCGCCACTGCCGAGATCCCGGTCATTTTCCTCACTGCCAAGAGCGATGTCGACGACATGGTCCGGGGGTTCGACGCGGGCGGGGTCGATTATGTCACGAAGCCGTTCAACCCTTCTGAGCTGAACGCCCGTGTCAGGACCCATCTCGAGCTGAAGCGCGCCCGTGAGCAGCTGCAGCGGTACGGGCGGCAGCTCGAGGAGGCGAACCGGCAGCTCGAGAGCAGGAACGACCAGCTCAACGAGGCGATCGATCAGTTGCACACGGCGGCCATGACCGATTCCCTTACCGGGCTGCGCAACCGGCGCCACATGACCATGCAGATCCAGCAGGAGATGGTGCGCTTCAGCCGGTCCCAACGCGTCTTTGCCCTTGTTCTGGCGGACATCGACCACTTCAAGCAGGTCAACGACCGCTTCGGTCATGATTGCGGCGACGAAGTGCTCCGCACTGTGGCGGAGGTGCTGCGGCAAGGCTTGCGCGAACAGGACAACGTCGCGCGATGGGGCGGCGAGGAGTTCCTGCTGCTGCTGCCCGAGACGGACGTGGACGGGGCTCTGCTGGTCGCTGAGAAGCTGCGCGCCCAGGTCGAACTGTCGACGATGCACTGCCAGACGCAGGAGATCAGGGTCACGTTGACGTTCGGGGTGACGTCCTACAACGGGACCACGAACATGGACGAGGCCATACGGGAGGCGGACAGCGCTCTCTACATGGGCAAGAAGCGCGGGCGCAACTGCGTCGTGGCGTTCTGAGCGCCGTTGCGGGATCCGGATCTTAGGGCACTGGGACGGGAACCCACGCGGCCAGACCCGGTCCGCGCGACAGAAGGGCACGGCGCCGCGGTTGGAGAACCGCGGGGTGCGGGGCCCTGCGGCGCGAATGCCCGCCTAAGGCCAGCTTGCCGAACTTGGAGGTGCGAAACGGCGTGCACAAGGCTTTCCTGAAGCAGATGCAGACCCTGTTGACGACGGCCTTCGGACTGATTGCCGCGCTTGCCTGGAACACGGCGATCACCACCCTGGTGCACACCTACCTGCCCGCAGGATCCGGTCTCGTGATGCTCTTTGTCTATGCCATCGTCATCACCGCCCTTGCGGTCTTCGTTGGCATGACACTGGCGCGTGCTGCGACCAGGATCGGGCTCGACGAGTAGTCGCGGCGTCGGCGGGAGGGGGGCGGGGCGACTTCGCCTTCAGGCGCCGGCCCGCATAATAGCGGCCGCCTCGCGGCAGGTGGCGATGAAGGCGGCCGCCGATCGGGACAGGTAGGCTCCACGGGCAGTTACAATCTGCAGCTCGCGATGAGGTCGCTGGCTCAAGCGGAGCGCGCGCAACAGGCCGAGGTGTTCTTCCTGCTCGATCGACATGCGCGGAGCGATGCTCACTCCCATGCCGATCTCCACGAGTCCCTTGATCCCTTGGATGCTCGACATCTCCTGTGCGATGCGCGGCGAGAAGCCGGCACGAGCGCAGGTTTCCCAGAGCACCGCCCGCAGGCTGAAACCTGCCTCGAGCACCACGAACGGGCGATCCCTCAGTTCGCGAAGGTCTATCTCCTTGCGATCGGCCAAAGGATCGTCCACCGGCACGATGGCGTAGAGCTCCTCCGACAGGAGGTGCTCTACGCCGATCTGCGGGCTCTCCTCGGCGTTCGTCACGACGCCGAGATCCAGGCGATGGGCCGCAAGCTGCTCGAGAATGCCAGTGGCGCTCGACTCGACGACGCGCAGGTCGATGGCGGGGTGCCGGCTCCGGAATGCCTTGATCGCCGTCGGTATCAGGTGCGCCGTGATTGTGGGCATGGTGCCGAACACGAGCCTGCCGCGCTGCAGGCCCGAGAGGGCGTCGACCGTGTCCGCGATCTCCGCCACGTGGCGCAGGACCTGCCGGGCGTGCGGCAGGACGGCGTGGCCCACCTCCGTCAGGCGCACGCCGCGTGGCAGTCGGTCGAAGAGCGGCAGGCCAAGCTCTTTTTCCAGGGCCAGAATCCGTGCGCTCACGGACGGCTGGGCGACGTAGAGCGCCTGCGCCGCCGCGGTGATGCTATGTCGGTCGGCGGCTTCCACGAACATCTCGAGTTGCCTCAGCTCCATCCAGGACCCCATCCTCCGTGAACCTGTGTTGACACACCCATAGGGTAAAACGATGGCTCATAGCAGAAGTAGATATTAGACATATGGCATGGGCGATCCTACCTTGGAGGCGGGAACGCAGAGACCGGCCGACAGCCTTGCCGGGCGGCAGGGAGGACATCGGATATGATCCAGAGGCACGCGGTTACCCTGGGGAACATGTCGCGGACGACGGTCAAGCATGGGGAGGGCCACCTCGAACTCGAGCAGCTTGGACGCTGGGTTGGCCACACGTGGACACGCCTTTGGCAGCAGGACTCGCTTGAGCGGCGGATCGGCTCGGCGGTGCACTTCCAGTTGCGGCGCAGACCCGAGCCAGGCGACGAGATGCTCGTCAACCGGATCGTCGAGGAATTGTCCCGCTAGCGTCCGCTGCCGTAAGGCGGACCAGGCATCGAGCGGGGACGGGTGGCCTTGGCCGCCCGTCCCCGCTGGCATCTTTGCAGCCCCGCTGCAACCGGGGAACGGCGGACCGTGTTGCTTGGCTTCGTCGGAGGCGTCCGTACCGGCCCCAGGGGGCCTCACGCGTTGCTTTCGTTCTAACCCTATGCGCCTCGTGAAACGCTCCATTTCGCCGGCTCTTTCGCTTGTGGCCTGCCGCGGGAGGCGTGGGGCGACTCCCCGCGGTTCGTCGGCCACGGCCCATGGGGGAGGATGGTCGCCACCCGTGCAAAGGGGTTCCGAGAACTCATGCGGCTATCAGGTCGCAGTGCCCCAGCGCGTCCGTCCCCTCGCCACGTCGAACCTATGCCAGGTCGCGAGCTGCGCCGATGATCGCGTCCACCGCCTCATCCACGCGATCCTGATGGGTGCGGTGCGCGAGGATGGCGAGGCGCACCGTGAAGCGGCCGCCCACGACGGTGCTCGAGAGAAACGCGCGGCGGCCGAGGTTGACCCGCTGGAGGAGCAGGCGGCTCAGTTGGTCCGATTCGGCTTCGTCACGTCCCCGCATGCGCAAGCCGACGACCGTCAGAGTGGGGGGGACAGGCAGTTCGAGTGTGCCTTCCGCAGCTAGCCGCCGGAAGGCGTGTTGTGCCAGGTCGAGCTTCTCATCGAGAGCGTCGCGGAACGCACCGACGCCGTAGAGGTGCAGCGGCAGCCAGATCCTGAGTCCCCTGAGCTCGCGCGTCAGCTCCGGGCCGAGGTCGGCAGCGTCTGGTACCAGTTGCTCGTCCAGGTCCTGCAGATAGTGGCCCGAGACGGCATGGGCCGCCCGCAGCGTCTCGACGTCGCGGACGACGAGAGCTCCCGTGCCGTACGGTGCGAACAGCGATTTGTGGGGATCGAGCGTGACCGAGTCGGCGCGCTCGATGCCTGCGAGGAGTGCCAGGCCGCGTGCCGTGAGGCGGAAGAAGCCGCCGTAGGCCCCGTCGACGTGCAGCCAGATGCCGTTGCGGGCAGCCACGTCGGCCACGGCCTCGAGGGGGTCGACGACACCGGTGTTCGTGGTACCGGCCGACGCCACCACCATGAACGGACGCAGGCCTGCGCGCCTGTCACTCGCAATCATGCCTTCAAGTGCGGCGACGTCCATGCGCAGATCGCTTGCGCACGGCACGACGCGCAGCGCCCGCCGCGGCAGGCCTGCGAGGCGGACCGCCTTCGCCACGGACTGGTGCGCTTCTTCGGTCAGGTAGACGACCCCAGCGGCAAGATCCTCCTGCAGCCGCTCGCGGGCTGCGACGACGGCGGCGAAATTGGCGATCGACCCACCCGAGACGAGGATGCCGCCGCCGCCGTCCGGCATGCCCATGAGGTCGGCAAGCCAGCGCACGACGCTCCACTCGAGGGCAGCGAGGCCCGGCGCGGTACCGGCCATGCCGACGTATCTATTGGTCGCGCGTGCGTATAGATCGGCGACAGCGCCGGCGAAGAGTCCGCCGCCCGGGATGTAGCCGAGGTAGCCTGGGCCGGCCGTCTCGACGGCCAGGTCGGTCGCGGCTGCCATGCGCTCGAGGATGTATTGGAGGTCTTCAGGGTGTTCCGGCGGGGGAGCCAGGAGACGCCGCTGCAAATCGCGGATCTCGGCCTGAGGAACGCCGGCGAGACTTGCCGGGCGCTCTTGGAGTTCGTTCACGAAGCCTACGGCGCGTGCGAGGACGGTCTCGGCCAAGCTCTCCATCTCGGTCCGGTCCGGTTCGAGGGGGTAGCGCAACGCAAAGCCTCCCAGCGGTCGGTGCCGCCCTCCTTCGCCTAGACGCGGCGCCGCACCTGCGGGAGGCTATGGCACCACGGCGGGGCTTGGCCGCAGCGGCATCGGTGTCGCGACGAAGGCTAGCATTCCCACCCCCACCGTGACGAGCGTGCCGATCTGTATCTCGCTGTAGATCGTCGCCGCATCGTGCAGAGGCACCTCCACGCAGCCGAGACTCTGCGGGTAGCCGTAGCCGGACCGCCAGAAGCCGTGGACAGCCTCACCGCCGAAGAAGTAGCTGATGTTGTACACCGGATCGGCGTAGGCGGTGCCGTCGAGGTTCTTGCCACGCATCACCTGGAAGGGCAGGCGAAGGAAGACGGGATGCGTGCCAAGGGCGGTGGGCGCACCGGGCACGCCGGTGTTCGCGGGCACCTCCTGGAGGACGCCGTGCAGCGACCAGACAAGCAGCGACTCGGGCCGGTGCTCGCTGACGTAGACGTAGGTGAACGGATGCTTTGCGTGCCAGCCTCTGTGCAGGTCTGCGGCAAGGTGGCCGAGCAAGGCCGACAGGCCGAGACTCCCCGGCTTCAGATTGACATCCGCCTCGTAGCTCCACTCCGCGCCCTGCAGGAGTACGGTCGGGACGCCCGGCTGGAGGAGGGACCGCAGGGGCTGCGGCATCGAGGGGCGGGCGAAGGTGAATGCCTGCCCGTTCCAGCCGACAGGGAGGTAGCCCATATGCGCGAGGTCTTCCTGGAGCGTGAGCACCTGCAACGTCTGGGGCGCCGGTGGCAAAGAGGCATCGGCCTGCTGTGCCTGCCAGTGGTTGAGCCCTGTTTGGGCGCGGGCGGTTGGTTCTATGGCTGCGGGTAGGCCGACACTGGCCAAAAGGAGCAGAGCGGCCAGGGCCGCGCTGGACCGAAAGCTCTTGGTCCGCATGCCTTCGGTATATGCGCGAACGTAGGCGACGGGTCACGCTACGTGTCGAGAGCGCCGGGAAACTTACGCGTCGCCCAGTTCGCTGAGGTAGGTCGCCGCAGGCACGCTGCGGTGCGACGCGTGCAGGCTTTCGCCGTTGTCGTAGGCCTCCTCGCCGTGCATCGCCCGATCGCCTGCCTCGATTACAGGATCGGCTGCCCGGAGCGGCACGACGAGGCCGACGAGTCTCAGGACGACGTAGGTCGCGCTGGCGTCGTAGGCCACGATTGCCACGAGCGCCAGGAACTGTGCGAGGAGAAGGCGCGGGTTGCCGTAGAGGAGGCCCGCGACGCTGGCGCCGCGCCTTGGCCCGACGCCGAGGTAGACGAGCACGCGCGGGTCCGCGAGGACACCTGTCAGCAGGCCGCCGAGCGCTCCGGCGACTCCGTGTGTGTGGATCACGCCGAGCGCGTCGTCCACCCTGCGAAAGAGGCCGCGCCGACCAAGGAGGTTCATGGTAAGCCAGGGAACGGTCCCGGCAAGGGCGCCGATCACCAGCGCGCCCACGCCGTCCACGTAGCCTGCGGCTGGCGTGATCGCCACGAGACCAGCGATCAGGCCGTTGATCGCTCCGCTCAGGGACGCGCGTCCGGTCGTCCACACATCCAGCGCGAGCCACGCCAGCAGGGCCGTCGCGGCGGCGAGGTTCGTGTTGAGCACGGCAACCGCGGCGTCGGCGTTGGCGAAATAGGGATCTCCGCCGTTGAAGCCGTTCCAGCCGAGCCAGAGAATGCCCGCACCGACGAGCGCGAGCATCAGGCTGGCGGGTCGCGCTGGACCGCGGTCCTTGGCGAGGCGCGGCCCGAGCATCGCTGCGAGCACGAAACCCGACACGCCCGCGCCCAGATGGATCACGTAGCCGCCGCTATAGTCGACGGCGCCCATCTGGGAGAGGATCCCTCCGCCCCAGAGGGAGAAGGCGACGACGCAGTAGACGAGGGTCGTCCAGATAGGGACGAAGAGCATCCACGCCTTGAAGTTCATCCGTCCGAGCGCCGCGCCGGCCATGAGCCCGGGCGCGATCGCCGCGAAGGCGAACTGGAAGTAGATCATGGCCGACTGGGGGAAGCGCAGGGCTGGCATGGCGGACACGAGCAGCGGTACGCTTGCCGGTACCTGCAAGGCAGAAGCCCCTAGGACCGGGCCCGGCCTCCCAACGATCGCGGACAGCGCCCCAGCACCGAGCCGCAGCGCTGGCCCGAAACTCATTTGGTAGCCCCAAAGCACCCACACCAACAGCACGGCGGCGAAAGCATAGAGGACCATCATGGCCGAGTTCACGGCGAATCGCCGCTGCACGAGGCCGCCGTACAGCACGGCGAGGCCCGGCACGGCCATGAGGCCCACCAACGTGGCGGAGATGAGCTGCCAGGCGACATCGCCAGGATTGAGATAGACCGCACTCGGGACCAGCATACACGGCCGCCTCCCTTCCCTTCGCGTGCCACCAGACAGGGTCCGCCAGGTCAAACCTGACAAGATACCTGACAGGGCATCGCTGCTGGTTGACGCGATTCTACCAGGGATGGCGAGATTCCGTATGCTTTTGTGAGGTATGGGTTTTTATGCGACAATTCCGCATACCAATGGTGACAGAGTGCGGCCTAGGCGATCGAACCCTCCTCGGGTTCCTCCTGCGCGAGTCCGGCAGTGTGGGGTGCGAGGTGCAGGAACCTGGGACGCCAAATGGCCCAATGCCGCAGGATCTCCCGTGCCTTCGCGCTTGAGGTTGCCGCCAGGAACTGCTCGAGCAGGGCGAGCAGTCGCTCTTCATCCGGGCCCGCAACTTCGCGCGGTTCGCCCACGTCGGGGTTTATGCGGTCCGCCATGCGCCCATATTCGTCGAGCAGGAAGGCCTCACCGCCGGTCATGCCCGCGCCGAAGTTGTATCCCGCCTCGCCCAGCACCACCACCGTGCCGCAGGTCATGTACTCGCAGCCGTGCTCGCCTACTCCCTCCACGACAGCCAGGGCGCCCGAGTTGCGGACGGCGAAGCGCTCACCCGCCCGCCCCGCAGCCAGAAGCACTCCGCCGGTGGCCCCGTACAGGGCGGTGTTGCCCAGCAGCACGTGCTCGTGGCTCGAACCGCGCAGGGTCGAGTCGGGACGCAGAACGATCTCCCCTCCCGCCATCCCCTTGCCGACGTGGTCATTGGCCATGCCCGTCAGCACGAACCGGACCCCGGGTGTCATGAAGGCCCCGAACGACTGACCGGCGGTTCCGTGGAAGTGGACGAGAAGGCTGCCTTCCGCAAGTCCCTGGTCTCCGTGGACCGATGCGATCGCCCCGAACAGGCGGGCGCCTACCGTGCGATCGGCCGTCTGGATCGGCAGGCGGAGTTCGACCGGACCCCTCCCACCGCCGAGGAGCGCTGCCGCCCCCGCGAGGAGCGCGCGGTCCAGGGGCGCGGCCTCAGGCACCGGGATGCGGCTCTCGTGCCGCCTGGGCTTGTCAGGGGCGGTATCGCGCGCCAGAATGGCGCCGAGGTCGAGACGGGGCGAGGAGTCCGAAGATCGCTGCCGCAGGAGATCGCTGCGGCCGATCAGATCCTCGAGACGGTGGTAGCCGAGATCCGCGAGGATGGCCCGCACTTCCTCGCCGAGAGCGAGGAAGTAGTTCATCACCCCTTCAGGCGTGCCTGGATACTTGCGGCGCAGGCTTTCCTTCTGTGTCGCCACCCCGACAGGACAGTTGTCGGTGTGGCAGATGCGCATCATCTTGCAGCCCGCGGCGATCATGGCGGCGGTACCGAAACTGAACTCGTCTGCGCCGAGCAGAGCGGCACGGACGACGTCCTGGCCGTTGCGCAGGCCACCGTCGACGCGCAGCGAGACGCGGGCGCGGAGGCCGTTCGCCACGAGTTCCTGCTGGGCCTCGCTCAGTCCGATCTCCCAGGGCAGGCCCGCGTTCTTGATCGAGTCGAGCGGGGAACTGCCTGTGCCGCCGGCATGGCCGCTCAGCACAATAATGTCGGCGCCGGCCTTGGCGACACCGCACGAGATGACGCCGACGCCGCTCTCCGCCACGAGCTTGACGGAGATCTCCGCTTCCGGGTTGACCTGACGCAGGTCGTGGATGAGTTGCGCCAAGTCCTCGATGGAGTAGATATCGTGATGCGGCGGTGGCGAGATCAGGGGAACGCCCGGCGTCGTGTGGCGCAGGCGCGCCACGAGCTCAGTCACCTTCGGGCCGGGGATCTGGCCACCTTCGCCTGGCTTCGAGCCCTGCGCCATCTTGATCTGAAGTTCCCTAGCATGTGCCAGATAGCCCGGCGTGACGCCGAAGCGCCCAGACGCCACCTGCCGGATCGCGCTCTCCCGCTCCGTGCCGTTTCGGGCCGGGTCTTCCCCTCCCTCGCCCGATCCCGAGCGGGCCCCGAGCCGGTTCATGCCGATGGCAAGGGCCTCGTGAGCCTCGGGCGAGAGCGAGCCCAGGGACATGCTGCCGGAGGAGAACCGACGCACGATACTCGAGGCTTCCTCCACCTCGCTCTGTGGCACGGGTGGCCGGTCGGATTGCAGGTCGAGCAGGTGGTGCAGCTGCATTGGAGGCTCCGCCTGGAACGCGTACGCGAGAGCAGCCGCGCGTTCACGCGCTGCGGCTGAGCCGGGCGCCGCGAGCGGCCCTGCGGCCAGGCCCTGCACCGCCGCCACCACCTCAGGGCTGAAGAGATGTAGCTCTCCGTCGGAGCGATGCTTGTAGAAACCGTGGAGCGGCGGCTTGCCCGATAGCGCAGGGAAGGCCCGCTGGTGCCAGCCGAACATGAGGTGGCCGATGTCCTTGAAGCCAAGGCCGCTGACGCGGGAAGGAGTGCCCTGGAAGCAGCCTTCGATGACTTCCTGGCCGACGCCGACCGCCTCGAAGATCTGCGCGCCGACGTATCCGTCGACGGTGGAGATGCCCATGCGCGCCATCACCTTGCGCAGGCCCTCTTCGAGGGAACGGCGGTACGCGGCCAGGGCCTCGTCCCGACCGAGGCCCCGCAGGCGTCCAAGGACCGCGAGTTCGGATATGCGGGCGAGCGCGATCCACGGATGGACCGCGTTGGCGCCGTATCCCAGCAAGGTTGCAACGTGATGCACCTCGCGCGGCTCGCCGAGTTCCGCCACGAGGGAGCAGCGCATGCGGCGCCCGCTTCTTACCAGGCGACTGTGCACGGCTGCCACGGCCAGCAGGGCCGGCATGGGCACAAGGTCCTCGGACACGGTGCGGTCGGACAGGATGAGGATTCCTGCGCCGCCGTCCACGGCAGCCTCCGCCGCGGCCGTCAGGCGATCGAGCGCGGCCGCGAGGCCGTCTGCGCTTTCGGCGCGCGAAAATACGGCGGGAAGGGTTTCTGATCGCATGAGGGGGTTGCGCACGCCGTACTGGCGGACGGCGGCCAGTTCGGGCCCGAGCAGGATGGGGCTATCGAGCGCTAGCAGCAGGGCGTGCTCTGGTGTTTCCTGAACGAGGTCACCGCGTGGCCCGAGCAGGCTCTCCAAGGAGAAGATGCGGGCCTCGCGCAGGTGGTCAATCGGTGGGTTGGTCACCTGTGCGAAGCGCTGCTTGAAGTAGTGGAAAAGCGGGCGCTCCATGCGGGACAGCACGGCCAGCGGAGTGTCGTCGCCCATCGATCCGACCGGTGGGTGTCCGTCCTGCACCATGGGTCGTATCACCGCCGCAAGTTCCTCCGCGCCGTGGCCGAAAGCAGTCTCGAGCTGCTCCAGGAGTTCGCCCATGGGCCCTTCGGGTACGTGCGCGGGCGTGCCGAGGTCCTTGAGGCGCCTGAAGCCGCGATCCAGCCAGGTGTCGTACGGCTTTGCCGCCGCCACTTCGGCCTTGCACTCGTCGGACTCCAGGATGCGGCCTTGCGCCAGATCAAGGACGAGGATGTCGCCCGGTCCGAGGCGCCCGTAGCGGCGGACGTGGCGGGGCGGAATGTCGTGGATGCCTGCTTCGGAGCCGGCGATCACGAGACCGTCGTCACAGATGGCGTAGCGCATCGGTCTGAGCCCGTTGCGGTCGAGAATGGCGCCCACCAGTTCGCCGTCGCAGAACGAGATGGCCGCGGGTCCGTCCCACGGTTCCGTACGGCAGGCGGCGTAGCGGAGATAGGCCTCGCGCTTCGGGTCAAGCGTGCCGTCCCCTCCCCCTGCGGCGCGCAGCAGCGTCAGCAGCGTATGCGCCGCGGGAAGAGGAGTACCATCGCCCTGCCGCTTCGCCAGGGGGTCAAGAGAGACGAACTCAAGGGCGTTGTCGAGCATGCCCGAGTCGGACGTGGTGCGGTCCACGAGACCCGGATAGCGCGCCTCGAGCCACTGCACGTTGCCCGCGATCGTGTTGATCTCGCCGTTGTGGCCGAGAAGGCGAAAGGGTTGCGCCCTGGACCACGACGACGTGGTATTGGTACTGAAGCGCTGATGGAAGAGCACCGCCTGCGCGGTGAACTCCTCCGCGGCGAGGTCGGGGTAGAAGCGGCAAAGGTCGCGCGGGGCGATGAGGCCCTTGTAGACCACCGAGCGGCAGGAAAACGAGGCGATGTACGCGGCGTCGTCCGTCAGTTGCCGTTCTAGACGCCTGCGGGCGCGCCAGAGGCCTTGATCGAAGGTTGCCGGGCGTATACCCGCAGGGCGCGGCACGAGGTACTGCCAGACGTGCGGGGCACTCGCGCTTGCCAGCGGTCCGAGCACTCCGGGCACGACCGGGACCCGCCGCCAGAGGCCCTTGGGCAGATGCTCCGCCTGCATAGCCGCTTCGAGTGCCGACTTCCAATGCTCGCGCTCTGCGCTTACCCGCGGCAAAAAGCACATGGCTACGCCGAACTCGGTGTCCTTGTCGGCATTGCCGCCAAGTTCCCGATATTTCAAGTGAAAGAATTCATGTGGCATGGCGGCAAGAATGCCTGTGCCGTCGCTTGTCAGGCCATCGGCTGCAACCGCACCGCGGTGGCCGAGGCGCCCGAGCGCCTCGAGTGCGAGGTCGACGACGCGGCGCGACGGTTCGCGCACACTGGCGACGAAGCCCACACCGCAGGCGTCGCGCTCTCGGAGAGCATCGATCTGGGATCCGGAACCCGCAAACGCATACTCGCTTCCCAGAGACATCGATGCCCCTCCTCTCTGCGGTTCGGCGCAGATCTCGAGGAGAGGCACGGCTTTCGGCGTATGACCGTACGCCGCGCAGACCGCCTGTTCAGGTGCGGTCGCCGAAGGCCGGATCCTTGAGATAGCGCTCCACCGGTGAACCGGTGACAGCCTTGCACCTCTTCGATGCAAGTCCAACGGTACGGGCTGGGCGCCCGGTCCGTTTCGGCGGAGGTCCCTTTCACGGCGGGTCGTGGCTGCCCGGCTCGCCGCCGCTACTCTTGGCCTTCGCGCCTCTATCTGCCCTCCGTGGCAACGGAGGGAAGCACAGGTTTTAAGCCAATACTCTACGGCCTGGAAGGCATGCAGTCAATGGCCCAATGTACGCATTGTTATGCAGTTCCGGTTGTGACGGAGGATACCGGCCGCAAGCCCCTGGCTTCAGCCAGGCTTCAGCATTGGGACAAGTCCGACTCAAACCGGGGGTGCCAGTAAATAGGTATAAGCAGTAGAGTTGAGGTATAGAGCGGCAGTTCAAGTCCAACCGCAACGTTGTCTACTCCTGCAAGTACCACGTGGTCTGGTGCCCCCAAGTACCGCCGCCGGGTTGTTGCCGACGGGGTGGGCAGGACCATGTGCATCTGCTGGTCGAGGTCGACCCGCAGTTCCTGGCTTCAGCCGTGGGGAGAACGTCAAACTGCAGCGAGACGCAGCAGTTTGGGTGCAAAGTGCAGCATTAATCTTCGGGCTGACGGCTGGAACACGACGCGACTTGGCCGGTATTTTGCGGCCGCAGCGCCTCAGACCTCGCTCCTCTCGCACTTGCGCACCACAAAGAAGCCTGACCGCGATGCGGCGAGAAAACTGCCGTCACGCGTTATCACCATGTCGATCCGCTTGCCGACTTCGGTGAGCACGCGTTCCCGAAGCGACGTGGGCGCACCCGCCTGATCGAGGGCGGCGTCGATCGGGCCGGACGAGAGGAACAGGAGCGCGGGCTCCACGGCGTCGAAGCGAAAGCCGGCGGGGAAACTCAGGAGTTCAGGCGGCGCAGGCGTGAAGTTGGCGCCGTTCTCGAGAGAGAAGCGCATTGCGGGGCTGGCGATCTCCCCGATGCGATAGCCCAGCGACGTCAGGCTCTGCGCCATCAGGTCGAACAGCGCCTTGTACGGCCGCTCGGTGGTTGTCGTGGCCAGCAGGAGCCCCTCGGGACGCAGCACGCGCCAGGCTTCTGCGAGTGCCAGGCGGATGTCGGGCACGTGGTAAAGCATGAAATGGAGGCCAGCCCAGTCAAAGCTGCCGTCTGGCCAGGGAAGGCTCTGGGCGTCCCCCAGGAGAGCCTGGGCATTCGGATCGCCGCCCACTTCCGCCTCGAGGCGGGCAACCATTCCCTCGGACCGGTCGAGGCCGACGTAGCGCACCGACGGGCCGAGCAGCCGCCGAACCGCGTGGTACCAGCTGCCTGTGCCCGCTCCGATGTCAAGCACCGCCGCGGGATGGCGGCGGCGTGCGGCCTCGCTCGTGATCGTCGCGAAGATGTCATGCGGCTGAATGCCATACCTGCGATGCGTTTGCGTGCGCACGGACAGACCTTGAGCGTCCCCGTACGCTTTTGCGAGAAAATCGGCTTCATCGAAGCGCATTCGAAGATCCCCCTCTGCCATTGTCTGACATGTCAAGTATGCGGCGGGCCTGCCGCCATGACGAGGGGAGTCGCTGTTTCACCGAAAGAAGGAGACCTTTGGACCGCACGCCCAAGCCTCCGGCCATGTCGCTGGACGTCACAGGAGACCAGCTCGAGACCTAAGCGCACCCTTTGGCGACGCGTCACCATCCGAGGGCGATGGATCGGGATGATGCCGTCGCACTGATCCGGAGCAACCAGGCCGGGTACGAGCAGGATGGGACCGGCTTATGGTCGTCGGGCGCATGGAAACGCGTGGTTCGTCGCAAACCGGTGGAGCGATTGCCGCAAACCGTCGACGAGGCGCCGGAAAAGACGCCCCCTGCCTTACGTGAGGCGCTTGCGGGAAACGACTACGCCACGGAAGCAGGGTCTCATGTCGCGAATGGTGGCGTCCGCAGCAGGACGGGTCGCGATTTGTCTCCTTTCATTCACGCCTGCGACATGCCGTCCACGAAGGTGGCGCAGCGGAATGGCATTCCTTGCGGCGTTGAAACTGGCGGAACCAGGGCGCGTGCCGCTACAGGTGCGTGCAGTTGCGCGCGGATGCGGCTCGGCGCTGAAGGTTTGCTGGGCGCTTTGCCATCACTATCGACGTCCACACGCTTGCATCCGGAGCCGGAATGTGCCGCTTTCGCGCATGGCGGGCTGCGACGGCGACCTGCGGCCTTGGACCACAAGGAGTGAGAATCCTGCGCTCTAGAACAACACTTCTGGCTGGTCGCGATCTTGCACAGACGGCAGGTCTCCACTAAACTAGTTCTGCCGCGTAAGGCGGGCTCCAACGGGCGCCTTACGCACGTGGCACACGCCCCTGTAGCTCAGGTGGATAGAGCGGGGGTTTCCTAAACCCTGTCTGCCGGGGGTTCGAGTCCTCCCAGGGGCGCCATTTCCATGTTCCGGGGGTGTCGGCGCTGCACAGCACGTTCATGCAGTTGGCGCTGGCAGAGGCCCGGGCGGCCTTGAGGGTCGGCGAGGTTCCCGTGGGCGCGGTGGTCGTGTCGGCCCAAGGAGAGGTGCTCGCAAGGGCGTACAACTTGCGCGAGACCGAAACGGATCCCACGGCTCACGCCGAGATCCTGGCCATGCGCGAGGCAGGCAGGCGGCTTGGCAACTGGCGGCTCAGTGGAGCGACGCTTTACGTCACACTGGAGCCGTGCCCGATGTGCGCCGCGGCGATCGTTCTTGCGCGCGTGCAGCGGGTGGTGTTCGCGGCCCAGGACCCGAGGCTGGGAGCGGCCGGCTCGCGGCTCCAGCTGTTTGCGGAGCTTGCGGGAGATTGGCCGGTGGACGTCATCGGCGGTGTCTTGGAGGAGGAGGCCTCCACGCTGCTCAAGGACTTCTTTGCCGGTCGGAGGTAAGTTTCGGAGGGGTGTCCGAGCGGTTGAAGGAGCCGCACTCGAAATGCGGTAGGCGGGCACAAACCTGCCTCGTGGGTTCGAATCCCACCCCCTCCGCCATCATTGACAGCTTTCGGAGAGGTGTCCGAGTGGCCGAAGGAGCATGACTGGAAATCATGCAGGCGGGCTGAAACCTGCCTCGTGGGTTCGAATCCCACCCTCTCCGCCAGTTTTTCGGTTGGCGAAATAGCCGCCGAACCTTTGCAGAGCTTGCGTCCGGGTACCGCGCGACGGTCAGCCCCAAACCCCGCTAGGCCCGAGAGGGAGCAACGGTACAGGGTGGAGCCGGGCGATGCGGTGCGCCTGGGCGCAAGGCCTTTCAGACGGAGAGCTGTGCCACGACACGGCTCTCCGTCGGCCTACAGGTGCCCGGCCATCCCGGGAAGAATAACCTGCCGGAGGTGACAGCGTTGTACCGTGCCCTCTACCGTAGCTTCAGACCCGCGCGCTTCGGCGATGTGATCGGGCAGGAGCTTGCGGTGCGGGTCTTGCGCAACGCGGTCCGGCGTGGCCGTATCGCCCATGCGTACCTGCTTTCCGGTCCACGCGGCACCGGAAAGACATCGCTCGCCAAGATCATGGCACGCGCCGTGAACTGCCTTGATCCGCAGGACGGCGAACCGTGCGGCAAGTGCAGCGTCTGCACGGGCAGCGGTCTGCACACCGTGGAGATTGATGCGGCGAGCAACCGCGGCATCGACGAGATCCGGGACCTGCGCGAGCGGGCGCGCTACGCCCCGCCCGAGGGACGGTACAGGGTCTACATCGTGGATGAGGTCCACATGCTGACCACAGAGGCGTTCAACGCCCTGCTCAAGCTGCTCGAGGAGCCACCGCCGCAGCTCCTGTTCATGCTGGCCACGACAGAACCGCATCGCCTGCCCGCGACCGTGCTGTCGCGCTGCCAGCGCCTGAGCCTCCTGCCGCACAGCGAGGAGAATATCGAGCGGCAACTGCTCGCTATCGCCCCGGCTGCGGAGATCACGGTCGATTCCGAAGCGGCGAAGCTTGTCGCGCGCAAGGCGGACGGGAGCCTGCGCGACGCCCTCGCGCTCCTGGAACTGTGCGCAGGGCATGGAGATGGCAGGGTGGATCTCGAGACAGTCCTGCTCGCGACGGGCTCGCTGGATGAGGCCGAGATCGGGAACTTTCTTGAGATGATCACGCA
Organism: Bacillota bacterium; assembly: GCA_021847575.1. Taxonomy (GTDB): domain Bacteria; phylum Bacillota; class Sulfobacillia; order JAJZYS01; family JAJYTV01; genus JAJZQO01. The sequence continues at coordinate 81,458 of JAJZQO010000001.1, forward strand.
CGGTGATGGCCCTGCGGCGCTTGATTGGCTTGCGGTGCAAGAAGCGCGAGGTGCTGATCTGCGCCAGCTGGCTGGCGATGCGATCGAGATCCTGCGCAGGCGCATGCACGCGGCGTTCGCCTCGCATCATGACGCGGACGCGCCGGTGCTGCTGCGCCTCCTCGAGCGTCTGGCCGCTCTCGATACCGACCTGCGACGGGGCATGGAGTCTCGGCTGGCCTGGGAGCTCCTGGCCGCACACGGGCTGGCGGCGGAAGAACAGGTGAAGGAGGCCCCGGCCTCGCCGCCGGCGCAGGCCGTCCCTGCGAGGGCGGTGCGGCGGGCGCAGCCGGAGACGCGACTGCCATCGCCTGCACCGGCGGCCGCGCCGCGGCCGCGGTCGGATCCGGCGGCCAAGCCGGTTTCGAGTGAGTTCCACGCGGGCTTTATCGGGCGCGTGCACGACGCTCGCGCCAAGGCTGTGCTCGAGCATGCTCAGGTGTACGATGCCGGCGACAGTTGGGAGGTGCGCTTTCGGGCCCGGCCCCTGCTCGCAGTGGCCGAGCTGCCGGAGGTGGAACGCGCCATCAGAAACGCGCTGGAACGCGCGGGCGGTGCCCGCCCTGTTCGTTTCACCGTTTCCGAGCAAGGAGGAGATTGAGTGGGTTTCGGCAACATGCAGCAGATGATGAAACAGGTCCAGAAGATGCAGCGTGACATGCAGCGCGTTCAGGAGGAACTGAAGGAACGCGAGGTCGAGGGAAGCGCCGGGGGCGGCGCAGTCCAGGTCGCCATGACGTGCGGCTTCGACGTGAAGTCTGTCACGATCAAGGCTGAGGCCGTCGACGCCAGCGACCCTGAATTTCTTGCGGAGCTGGTGCGCCAGGCGATGCAGTCCGCGCTCGACCGCATTCAGGAGGTGACGCAGAGCGAAATGGGCAAGGTGACGGGCGGCATGCGCCTGCCCGGAATGTGAGTGCGCGGTTCCCCGAACCTGTCGCCAGGCTGATCGAGGAACTGGCCAAGCTGCCCGGCATCGGTCCGAAATCGGCCCAGCGCCTTGCCTACCATCTGCTCAACCAGGACGAGGCCTCTATCAGACGCCTGGCGGACGCCTTAGTTGGCGCCAAGCAGCGCGTCGTGCGCTGTAACGTCTGCCAGAATATCGCCGACCGGGATCCTTGCGAGATCTGCAGCGACACCCGCAGGGACAAGACCACGCTGCTGGTCGTGGAGGATGCGCGCGATGTCGTGGCCATCGAGCGCACGGCGGAGTACAGGGGACTTTATCATGTGCTGGGCGGCACCATCTCGCCGATGGAGGGGATCGGGCCCGAACAGCTTCATGTGCGCGAACTGGTTGCGCGGCTCGGCCAGGAGCCGATCGCAGAGGTCATCCTCGCCACCGACCCTGATGTGGAGGGAGACGCTACAGCACTCTACATCGCACGCCTTGTGCGGCGTGATGACCTCAAAGTGACCAGGATCGCTCGGGGGCTTCCTGTCGGCGGCGATATCGACTTCGCGGACGAGGTGACGCTGGTCCGCGCCCTGGAGGGCAGACAGGCCTTCTGAGCCCGCGCCGGGCGGGCGTTCACCGCTATGCACCGACCCATCCATTTGTTATCCTGCATCTGGTGTGCATTCGCGCGGCTCCGGTCACGAGGGGCTGCGCTTCATGCAGAAGCCCGAGCAGAACGAAAGGGGGACAGCATCCGACCTTAACGTCGAGATGCGGCAAATGAGTTTCTCGCAGGTGTTGATTCCGGTCATCGCCGCGCTCATCGCAATCGTCTTCGGCATCTTCCTCATTTCGTCGGTGCTGCGCATGAGCGCGGGCAACGATCGCATGCAGCAGATCTCGAAGGCGATTCAGCAGGGCGCAATGGCTTACATGAACCGCCAGTACACCACGGTGGGCATCGTGGCGATCGTCCTGTTCCTCATCATTGGCTTCGCACTCGGTTTCCAGACCGGGATCTACTTTCTGATCGGTGCCATTCTGTCCGGCGCGGCCGGGTACACGGGAATGAACGTGGCGGTGCGCGCCAATGTGCGCACGGCTGAAGCCGCTCGCCAGGGTCTAGGTGCCGCCCTGCGCGTCGCAACGCGCGGTGGCGCGGTCACGGGCCTCATGGTGGTGGGCCTCGGCCTTCTTGGTACCTCCATCCTTAGCCTCTTTGTGCATGATCCCGCAGCCCTCGTGGGTTACGGGTTCGGCGCGTCGCTGATCTCGGCGTTCGCCCGATTGGGCGGCGGTATCTACACCAAGGCGGCTGACGTCGGTGCCGACCTCGTCGGCAAGGTCGAGGCTGGCATCCCGGAGGATGACCCACGCAACCCGGCTGTTATCGCGGACAACGTCGGCGACAACGTCGGCGACTGCGCCGGCATGGCGGCTGACCTCTTCGAGACGTACGTCGTCACGACGGTCGCGACCATGCTGCTAGGCTACCTGCTGTTCAACGGCGCGTCGTACGCCCTCGTCTACCCGCTCGTCCTGGGCGGCATTTCGATGGTCGCGTCGGTCATCGGCATCATCTTCGTCGGATCGCCGACCGAGGGTAGCCGGGTCATGAACGCCCTCTACCGCGGCGTCTGGGTGAACGCCATCCTGGCGCTGGTGGGCTTCTACTTCGCGACGACCTACTACTTGCATGACATCAAGTACTTTGTGGCCGCGATCATTGGTGTCGCGATCACGCTGATCCTGATGTACATCACAGACTACTACACCTCGGCACGGTTCAGCCCTGTCAAAGGTATCGCGGAGGCTTCGGTCACCGGTCACGCGACCAACATCATCTCGGGCTTCGCCGTCGCACTGAAGTCCACGGGCTGGCCGGTCATCGTGATCTCGATCGGCATCATCGCCGCCTACACCATCGCCGGCATCTACGGGGTGGGTGTCGCGGCCATGGCGCTCATCTCGATGGCAGGCATGATCGTCACCCTGGACTCCTTCGGCCCGATCACCGACAACGCTGGCGGCATCGCGGAGATGGCCGACATGCCGGAGTCGGTGCGCAATGTCACCGACCCGCTGGACTCGGTGGGCAACACGACGAAGGCTGTTACGAAGGGCTACGCGATTGGTTCGGCCGCGCTGGCGGCGCTCGTGCTCTTCTACTCCTTCACGCGAGTCCTCACCGACACGACCCACACCTCTATGCGCTTCGACCTCTCCAACCCGTTGGTCCTGATCGGGCTCTTTCTGGGCGGCATCTTGCCGTTCATCTTCTCGTCACGGACCATCGAGGCGGTTGGACGCGCGGCGTTCCACATTGTCGAGGAGGTTCGTCGCCAGTTCCGCGAGATCCCGGGTATCATGGAGGGCACGGCAATGCCGGACTACGCCCGCAGCGTCGACATCGTGACGAAGGCTGCCCTGCACGAGATGATCGTGCCCGCGTTGATCCCGGTCCTCGCGCCGCTGTTGATCGGCTTCATCCTTGGCCCTGTCGCTCTCGGTGCCGCCCTGATCGGGTCGATCGTGACCGGCCTGATGCTGGCGATCATGATGACCGCCGGCGGTGGCGCCTGGGACAACGCGAAGAAGTACATCGAGGATGGCAACTTCGGGGGCAAGGGCACCCTGGCGCACCAGGCGTCGGTCACAGGGGACACGGTCGGCGACCCGTTCAAGGATACGGCAGGTCCGGCCATCAACCCGATGATCAAGATCATCAACGTTGTTGCCCTTCTAATCGCGCCGTTGGTTGCAACCCACTTCCTGCTGCACCTCTAGGCGAAGGTGCAGGCGCCCGCACCGGTACAGCCGGGGCGGGCGCCTTGCTTGTATATGCCCGGCATGGGCGCGTGACCCCGATGGTGAGAGTCCAGCACCGGGGTTGCTGCCTCAACCGTTAGCCGAAGGACAGGGCATCCACCCCTGTCGGGCAAGGCCCGCCTTCAGATGTAGCGCGGGGCGACGGCCGCGTAACGCGCGGACCACGCCGGGATAACGGTACCGTCCAAATGTGCAGTCAGGCGATCGAGGTACGCATGGGTGCCGGGGACGAACCCCCTGGCGTCGTGCGGTTTCAGGCCGCTGTGACTGAAGGTCAGAACGGTCCCGTCGCCATCGGAGACGAGTTCGTAGCGCACCATGCTGGCGCTTACGATCGCCTGGTGCCATTCGTGCCCCAACACATGCGGCGGATCCCACACCACAATTCGGCCGCTCATGTGCTTTGCCGACGTGGGCACTGGAGGGTCGTCGGGGTCGGTTTCGATCATGCCACCTGCGCGGGGCTCGATCGTGGTTTGTCCGAACCACCGAGCCCGGTGCTCCGGGTCCGTGATCGCCTGCCACACTCGCTCTATGGGGTGTGCCAGACGCCGCACGAAGATCAATGTGGCGACGTCATCCTCGATCCTTACGGTGCCCGTGTCGTCGAAGATCTGCATCCGCTAGCTCACTTGCCTTTCTTAACCTGTGGATGGTCCATCGTAACCATGGTCCGGGGAGATGACAGAGAACCTACCCCGGCGGCTTTGAGACGCACTTCAATCATGCGTCCAAAGGGGCAGACCGGAGTAGCCCGTCAGATCGTCCGTGAAGGTGCCGGCATGAGACCAAGCCCCCAGACGATCACGGGTCAACTCCCCGAGTCTTTCTGCCATGGCCCAAAGGTTCCTGTCGTGCCAGCCTTATCGAGCTCCAGCAAGAGAGCAGGTCGAAGCGTCTGCGTCGCTGCGTCGCAGGCGTTGACGTCTAAGCCGATCATGGTCCCCTGGCGAGGACTACCGTCGGGATAGCGGCCGGGCTCGGCGGGAGCCGCAAAGACATCCATGGTATATGGGACTCGGCATTTACCGCCAAGATGATATGCACTCATGCGGTGGCCACTGCCGCTGCCCAAGCAGGCCGCTCGTGTCTTACCCCTACGGCGTTGGGCAAAGATGGCGCCGGGTGATGCAAAGTGCATTGGACTTCGGTCTGGGAACTGGCTGCCGGCCATGCGGGAGTGGCCGGACAGCAGGACGTGGAACTGTTCGACCTTGCGCAGGCAGCCAAGCGGGAACTGGAGGCGGCTCGGGCACAGTTCGAGGAAGTGCGCGATCCGGATCTTGTCGATCACGCAATCTTTCGCATGCAGGCCGCCGAACGCCACTACGTATACCTCCTGCGCGAAGCTGGACGCTGACCGCACCCCCCCGAAGCGGGTATTGGGAATGCCAGATCGGGGGACACGCCTGACCATCGGTAACTAGTCCTTCTTTCCTTGAGCGGCGAGTCATAGACTGCCGCAAGAGGTGATCCTGCATGGCCGCCCTGTGGCCGTATGGTGCGGGCGTCGTCGGGGGGCTTGCCCTGCTCTACTGGATGCTGCCGGACGTCGCGCAGACAGTGCTAGTGATCGCAATGCGCCTGCTCGCCGGCGGCGCTGTGCTCTATGGGGCGGATCTGCTGATGAAGCCATACGGCTTCGCGATCGGGGTCAACCCCGTGACAGCCGGCGTCCTGGGCTTCCTTGGGGTACCCGGGGCCGCGGTGCTGCTCCTCTGGCACGGTCTCTACGGGTAAAGAGGCAGCTTCAGCATGCATACCGCTCGGCAGGGGGCAAGGACCTTCTGGGCGAAGCAGGTCGCCCATGCGAACTGCAAGCGGAGGGGACGCAATGCTGGCGCCAGGTACGCTGAAAGGGCAGGTTGCCATCGTCACGGGTGGCGGTACCGGCATCGGACTTGGCATCGCACGTGAGATCGGCCGACTCGGCGGGATCGTCGTGCTGGCGAGCAGGAATCGGGAACATCTCGCGTCTGCGGTGGAAGAGCTCAAGCGGGACGGTGTCGAGGCGGCTTTCCACGCCACGGACGTCCGTGATCCGGAGAATGTCGAAGAACTGGTCGCAAGCACGCTGGAGCGGTTCGGCCAGCTTGACATCCTTGTAAACAACGCAGCAGGGAACTTTATCGTCGACGCGGACAAGCTCTCGGTGAACGGCTTCAATGCGGTGGTAGGCATCGTGCTCCATGGCACGTTCCACTGCACGCGAGCGGCTGGGCTCGAGATGATTCGCAGCGGCCGCGGGGGCAAGATCCTGAACCTTGTCGCCGCTTACGCCTGGACTGGCGGTCCGAAGACGCTCCACTCGGCGGTGGCCAAGGCGGGTGTGGTTGCGATGACGCGAACACTGGCGGTCGAGTGGGCGCAGCATGGCATCCGCGTCAATGCGCTCTGCCCGGGGCCCGTTGATACCGAAATGTCCCGGGCACAGCTCTGGGCTGCACCCGAGATCCGCGACCAACTGCTCCGCTCTGTGCCCGTAGGACGCTTCGGCAGCGTCGAGGAGGTCGCGCAGGCGGCATCATATCTGGTCTCGCCTTATGCCGACTTTATCAACGGCGAGGTGCTGGTCATCGACGGTGGCGAGTGGCTGGGAAAGGGGTTTGCGGGCTAGAAGTCGGGCTCGCCCCTGTTATGCGCAACCGACCCTTGCAACCTTGGAGGTGGTGTGGTGGACGTCGTCGTGGACTCGCGCTGGGTACAGGGCTTTCCTCCGCTCATGCCTCGGCAGGTGGAGAAGAAGCTGGAGTCGGCCGAACTCGCACTGGTTCGTGAAGCCGCCCGGGCGGGCGATCTGTATGTGCGTCTCGACAGCGCTGAGGGCGAGCGGATTCAGGTGGAGAACATCTGGTTCAACCCGCACGACCAGAGTCGCATCACATTCATCCTGCGGAACCCCTGACTGCGTCCGCAGCGCCCTCTCGCCGGTTTTCATGTGGCATCGCCGGGCACCAGGAACCCGAAGCAGGCGATACCTTGTGCCGAATTCGCAACGCGAGGTTGCATGCTCCTCGTGTTCGGCGGATGCCTTGTTATAATGGAGAAAGTTTTCACACGTTGGAGGATGACGATGTCCGCAGTTCGTACCCGCTACGCTCCAAGCCCCACGGGGTACATGCATCTGGGCAACCTGCGCACGGGCCTCTACGCATACCTCACGGCCAAGAGGAAGGGTGGACAGTTCGTCCTGCGCATCGAGGACACCGACCAGGAGCGCAAGCGTGAGGGTGCGGTGCAGGCGATCTACGACACGCTTGCAAGGGTCGGCTTGCAGCACGACGAAGGTCCGGACGTGGGCGGCCCTTATGGGCCGTACGTCCAGAGCGAGAGGCTCGAGATCTACCACCGTTATGCCCAGGAGCTCATCGAACTTGGTGGGGCATACCGCTGCTTCTGCACACCGGAGGAGAGCGAGGCGCAACGCGCGGAAGCCCGGCTTCATAAGCGGCCCTTCAAGGATATGAACTGCCGGTCTTTGACGGCGGATGAGATTGCCGAGCGGATTGCGGCTGGCGTCCCGTCAGTTGTGCGCCAGCTCACGCCTCTGACGGGCAGCACGAGTTACGACGATGTGGTATTTGGCCACATCTCTATTGACAACGCGGAACTCGACGACAGCGTCCTGCTCAAGTCCGATGGCTTTCCCACCTACAACTTCGCCAACGTAGTGGATGACCACCTTATGCGGATCACCCACGTGATGCGCGGAGCAGAGTACCTCTCGTCCACGCCGAAGTACATCCTCCTCTACGAGACCTTCGGGTGGGACATCCCCGTGCACATCCACTTGCCGGCGATCAACAAATCGGCGACGGAGAAACTCAGCAAACGGCATGGTGACGCGTCGTTCGAGGACTATTACAACAAAGGGTACCTGCCGCAGGCGATCCTGAACTACGTGGCGCTGCTCGGCTGGGCACCGGGAAATGACGAGGAGTTCTTCACGCTCGAAGAGATGGTTCGGCGCTTCAGCCTCGAGGGACTTTCGAAATCACCGTCCATCTTCGATCCAGTCAAGATGCGCTGGATGAACGGCGAGTACCTCCGGCGGATGTCTGCCGAGGAGTTCCACCGTCTCGCTCTTGCCTGGTATCCGCAGGGTCTGCTTGAGGCGAGCGTGGACCTGCATGAACTTAGCCGTCTGCTGCAAAGCCGTATCGCGATTCTCTCGGAGATCCCCGAGCAGGTTGATTTCGTGCTGGCATTGCCTGACTACGACGTTGCGCTCTACACGCACAAGAAAATGAAGACGAATCCGGAGGTCGCTCGCCGTAGCCTGCAGGCCGCCCGTGAAAGAATAGCGGGGCTCGCACCCTTCGACCGCGCGAGTTTGCATGCGGCGCTCGAGTCCCTCGCGGGAGAGCTGGGCCTGAAGAATGGCCAGGTGATGTATCCGGTTCGCGTTGCGCTTTCGGGCAAGGAATTCACACCTGGCGGGGCAAGTGAACTCGCCGAACTGTTCGGACGTGACGAGGTCCTGCACAGGATTGATGTGGGCATCGGGAAGCTCGAGAACGCCTAGCGCGGCGTGGCCAGGCCCAAACGCGATTTGGGCTTGCTTTTGCGTTCAAAGGCCCTCCAGCCCACCGGCACCGACCGTTTGACATATCCCCTGATGTCCTGGCCTTTTTGCCCGGCCGGGCCAAGCAGTTGCGGCCCTTCGAGGGCGCTCTGGAGCGGCTTTTCAGCGTATCGAACCTACCGGAGAGGCACCAAAAAACTCTGTTGCATGGGTCGTGGGCCGGTGCTATACTCATTCGTGCTGACGGTGGGGAGTGGTGTAACGGTAGCACTACAGACTCTGGCTCTGTCAGTGAGGGTTCGAATCCTTCCTCCCCAACCAGAGTTTCGGCCCAATCGTCTAGAGGCCTAGGACGCCGCGCTCTCAATGCGGTAACACCGGTTCGAATCCGGTTTGGGCCACCAAGTTGCGCTCCAGCAGCTTCCGGATTGACGGAACGCTAACGGGGCGCATAAAATCGGGCCTTGCGACGGACGCTCCGTGTTCCCCGAGCAAATGCCCAGAGGACTCGGAACCGATGCCGCGACCCGAACTCCAGGAACTGCCGCTTGACGGATAGTGACTGGGCACATAGAATTAGGTCTTGCGACTGACGCACTCGGTCTTTGAAAACCGAACAGTAGGGAACTTGCGAGCGAACGTACAAAAAGTAAGAGCCTAGAGGCTCGAACCTGCATTAGGTGAGAGTTTGATCCTGGCTCAGGACGAACGCTGGCGGCGTGCCTAAGACATGCAAGTCGAACGGATCGTAGCCCTTCGGGGGTACGGTTAGTGGCGGACGGGTGAGTAACACGTGAGGAACCTGCCCTTAAGACTGGGATAACACTGCGAAAGCGGTGCTAATACCGGATACGCTCCCGAGGTCGCATGGCCATGGGAGGGAAGGGGAAACCCGCTGAAGGAGGGACTCGCGGCCCATTAGCTAGTTGGTGCGGTAACGGCGCACCAAGGCGACGATGGGTAGCCGGCCTGAGAGGGTGAACGGCCACACTGGGACTGAGATACGGCCCAGACTCCTACGGGAGGCAGCAGTCGGGAATCTTCGGCAATGGGCGAAAGCCTGACCGAGCAACGCCGCGTGGGTGAGGAAGGCCTTCGGGTTGTAAAGCCCTGTCCTAGGGGACGAACGAAATGACGGTACCCTAGAAGGAAGCCCCGGCTAACTACGTGCCAGCAGCCGCGGTAATACGTAGGGGGCAAGCGTTGTCCGGAATTACTGGGCGTAAAGGGCGTGTAGGCGGCCACTTAAGTTTGGTGTGAAAGGCATAGGCTCAACCTGTGGACTGCATCGAAAACTGGGTGGCTTGAGGGTAGTAGAGGAGAGCGGAATTCCCGGTGTAGCGGTAAAATGCGTAGATATCGGGAGGAACACCAGTGGCGAAGGCGGCTCTCTGGGCTACACCTGACGCTGAGGCGCGAAAGCTAGGGGAGCAAACGGGATTAGATACCCCGGTAGTCCTAGCTGTAAACGATGGGTACTAGGTGTAGGAGGTATCGACCCCTCCTGTGCCGCAGTTAACACAATAAGTACCCCGCCTGGGGAGTACGGCCGCAAGGTTGAAACTCAAAGGAATTGACGGGGGCCCGCACAAGCAGTGGAGCATGTGGTTTAATTCGACGCAACGCGCAGAACCTTACCAGGGCTTGACATCCCCTGATCTCCGCGGAAACGCGGCTTCCTAGGCTTCGGTCTAGGCAGGGAGACAGGTGGTGCATGGTTGTCGTCAGCTCGTGTCGTGAGATGTTGGGTTAAGTCCCGCAACGAGCGCAACCCTTATTCTCTGTTGCCAGCATTAAGTTGGGCACTCAGGGGAGACTGCCGGAGACGATCCGGAGGAAGGTGGGGATGACGTCAAATCATCATGCCCCTTATGTCCTGGGCTACACACGTGCTACAATGGCCGGCACAACGGGCGGCGAGGCAGCGATGCCAAGCGAATCCCTGAAAGCCGGTCCCAGTTCGGATCGCAGGCTGCAACCCGCCTGCGTGAAGCCGGAATTGCTAGTAATCGCGGATCAGCACGCCGCGGTGAATACGTTCCCGGGCCTTGTACACACCGCCCGTCACACCACGAAAGTTGGCAACACCCGAAGTCGGTGGGCTAACCCGCAAGGGAGGCAGCCGCCGAAGGTGGGGTCAATGATTGGGGTGAAGTCGTAACAAGGTAGCCGTATCGGAAGGTGCGGCTGGATCACCTCCTTTCTAAGGAGAATAACTCCCTTCGGGGAGACGACTCCTAGGTCGATCCTCGCATGTTCTCCCTACTGTTCGGTTTTGAGAGACCGAGTCTCTCGGTTGAGTTTGGGGCGTATAGCTCAGTTGGTTAGAGCGCACGCCTGATAAGCGTGAGGTCGGTGGTTCGAGTCCACCTATGCCCACCAAAATGTGTGGGGATGTAGCTTAGTGGGAGAGCGCCTGCTTTGCAAGCAGGAGGTCGGCGGTTCGAATCCGCCCATCTCCACCATCTGCCCTTAGGGGCGCGAGGACGTTGACAACTGCAAACGAGGTCAAGGAAGTAAGGGCGCACGGTGGATGCCTAGGCGCTGAGAGCCGACGAAGGACGTGGCAAGCTGCGAAAAGCCTCGGGGAGCCGCAAGCAGGCTTTGATCCGGGGATGTCCGAATGGGGAAACCCGGCACGGTGAACCCGTGTCACCGTATGCTGAATCCATAGGCATACGGGGGGAAACCGGGGGAACTGAAACATCTAAGTACCCCGAGGAAGAGAAAGAGAACATCGATTCCCTCAGTAGCGGCGAGCGAAGGGGGAAGAGCCCAAACCATCGCGACGTGATAGGCGGCAGCCGTTTTCGCGGTGGGGTTGTGGGACCCGGTGGCGGACTCTGCCGAGTCTGCGCGCCATAAGCCATGCTAGTCGAACGGTCTGGGAAGGCCGGCCAGAGAGGGTAACAGCCCTGTAGGCGAAAGTGTGGCGGCGGCGATCGGGGATCCCGAGTACCACGGGGCACGAGGAATCCCGTGGGAAGCTGGGCGGACCACCGTCCAAGGCTAAATACTACTCAGCGACCGATAGTGCAGAGTACCGTGAGGGAAAGGTGAAAAGCACCCCGAGAGGGGAGTGAAATAGAACCTGAAACCGTGCGCTTACAAGCAGTTCGAGTCTGCCCACGGGCGGATGAGAGCGTGCCTATTGAAGAATGAACCGGCGAGTTGCGGTAGGCAGCGAGGTTAAGGGCCTCAGGTCCGGAGCCGGAGCGAAAGCGAGTCTTAAAAGGCGAGAGTTGCCTGCTGCAGACCCGAAACCGGGTGATCTACGCATGACCAGGGTGAAGTCCCGCTAAACCGGGATGGAGGCCCGAACCACGTTAGCGTTGAAAAGCTATGGGATGAGTTGTGCGTAGGGGTGAAATGCCAATCGAACCCGGAGATAGCTGGTTCTCCCCGAAATAGCTTTAGGGCTAGCCTCAGGTTGAGACACGCGGGGGTAGAGCACTGATTGGGCTAGGGGCCTTACCAGGTTACCGAACCCGTTCAAACTCCGAATACCGTGTGTTGGTGCCTGGGAGTCAGACGGCGGGGGATAAGCTTCGTCGTCAAGAGGGAAAGAGCCCAGACCGCCGGCTAAGGTCCCCAAGTCAGGCTAAGTGGTAAAGGTTGTGGGGTTGCTAAGACAGCCAGGATGTTGGCTTAGAAGCAGCCATCATTCGAAGAGTGCGTAATAGCTCACTGGTCGAGTGACCCTGCGCCGAAAATGTAACGGGGCTAAGTCTGACACCGAAGCCGCGGATGTCCCGCAAGGGGCGTGGTAGGGGAGCGTTCTGCAGGCGGGGAAGGTATGCCGGAAGGCGTGCTGGAGCGTGCAGAAGTGAGAATGCCGGTATGAGTAGCGAGATGGCAGGTGAGAATCCTGCCCGCCGAAAGCCTAAGGGTTCCTGAGCAAGGATCGTCCGCTCAGGGTTAGTCGGGGCCTAAGTCGAGGCGTTGCAGCGTAGACGATGGACAATCGGTGGATATTCCGATACCACCTTGGGACGTTTGAGCGATGGGGGGACGCAGAAGGGCAGGCCGTGCGGGCGATTGGAAGTGCCCGTCCAAGCCGGTAGGGAGTCGAGGCAGGCAAATCCACCTCGGCATATCCCGAGAGGCGATGGGGAGCGAAATTAGAGTAGCGAAGTGGCCGGACCCATGCTGCCAAGAAAAGCCTCTAGCGAGTCACAAGGTGCCCGTACCGCAAACCGCCACAGGTAGGCGAGGAGAACATCCTAAGGCGCGCGGAAGAACCCTCGTTAAGGAACTCGGCAAAATGGCCCCGTAACTTCGGGAGAAGGGGCGCCCGCGAAGGTGTAGGAGCTTGCCTCCGAAGCCTTTTCGGGTCACAGAGAAGAGGCCCAAGCGACTGTTTACCAAAAACACAGGTCACTGCGAAGGGGAAACCCGAGGTATAGTGGCTGACGCCTGCCCGGTGCTGGAAGGTTAAGGGGAAGGGTCATCCCGCAAGGGGGCAGCTCTGAACCGAAGCCCCAGTAAACGGCGGCCGTAACTATAACGGTCCTAAGGTAGCGAAATTCCTTGTCGGGTAAGTTCCGACCCGCACGAATGGCGTAACGACTTGGGCGCTGTCTCAACGAGGGATCCGGTGAAATTGAATTGCCTGTGAAGACGCAGGCTACCTGCGACTGGACAGAAAGACCCCATGGAGCTTTACTGTAGCCTGACATTGGACTTTGGTGGGCGATGTACAGGATAGGTGGGAGGCAGGGAAACCCGGGCGCCAGTTCGGGTGGAGCCAACCTTGGGATACCACCCTTCGCCAATCGGAGTTCTAACCTCACGCCGTTACCCGGCTGAGGGACCGTGTCAGGTGGGCAGTTTGACTGGGGCGGTCGCCTCCCAAAGAGTAACGGAGGCGCCCAAAGGTTCCCTCAGCACGGTTGGAAATCGTGCGACGAGTGCAAAGGCATAAGGGAGCTTGACTGCGAGAGAAACACCTCGAGCAGAGACGAAAGTCGGGCTTAGTGATCCGGTGGTACCGCGTGGAAGGGCCATCGCTTAACGGATAAAAGCTACCCTGGGGATAACAGGCTTATCTCCCCCGAGCGTCCACAGCGACGGGGAGGTTTGGCACCTCGATGTCGGCTCATCGCATCCTGGGGCTGCAGTAGGTCCCAAGGGTTCGGCTGTTCGCCGATTAAAGCGGTACGTGAGCTGGGTTCAGAACGTCGTGAGACAGTTCGGTCCCTATCCATCGCAGGCGTTGGAAACTTGAAGGGATCCGCCCCTAGTACGAGAGGACCGGGGTGGACGGACCTCTGGTGTACCAGTTGTTCCGCCAGGAGCATGGCTGGCTAGCTACGTCCGGACGGGATAAGCGCTGAAAGCATCTAAGCGCGAAGCCCACCCTAAGATGAGGTTTCCCATCCGTAAGGAGTAAGACCCCTGGGAGACTACCAGGTTGATAGGCCGGAGGTGTACATCCCGTAAGGGACTGAGCTCACCGGTACTAATCGGTCGAGGACTTGACCTTGTTTGCAGTTGTGAGCGCCCTCATAGGCACTCAGACCTTTCCGGTGGCCATAGCGGAGGTGCCCCACCCGTTCCCATCCCGAACACGGTAGTGAAAGCCTCCAGCGCCGAGGGTACTCGCTCCGAAAGGAGCCGGGAGAGTAGGTCGCCGCCGGGAAACCTTCAGCCCCCCGCACCAGCTCGCGCTGTGCGGGGGGCTCCGCTTTTTGCTGGCGGGAACGGGCCTGGTGCGTGTGGAATGCAGTCGCGGCGGATATGAAGGAGCTGGGAGCGAGTGTTTGTCGCGCAACTTGCGGATGACGTCCACCTGAGGATCCTTGAAAGGCAAGACGCCGCCGAGCTCTTTGCCTTGACCGATGCCTCGCGCGACCACCTGCGCCGATGGCTGCCGTGGCTGGACGGGACACGCAGCGTGACGGACACCGACGCGTTCCTCGCCGGCGCGCTGGAGCAGTTTGCGAAGGGCCGCGGCTTTCACGCCGGCATCTGGCGGCTGGGAGTGCTCTGCGGCGTCGCCGGCCTGCACGCGATCGACTGGGCCAACCGGCAGAGCAGTCTCGGCTACTGGATCGGCGCCGGCTATGAAGGTCAGGGGCTTGTCACGATGGCATGCCGCGCGATACTCGACGACGCCTTTGGCCATTACGGTCTGCATCGCATGGAGCTGCGCGCGGCGGTCGGCAACGAGCGAAGCCAAGCGGTCGCTCGGCGGCTCGGCTTCCGGCGCGAGGGCGTCCAGCGCGACGCCGAGTGGCTTTATGATCACTTCGTCGACCACATCGTGTTCGGGATGCTCGAGAGCGAGTGGCGGACGCAGTCCGGCCGCTGGCGGGAGTGACGCCATGTTCGCGTTCCGGCCCATCGAGATCTCCAGCGATTGGGACAAGCTCGTCGCGTTTCACCGCGATACGTTCTGCCTGAGCTACGGCTCAGACGAGAAGTTCTCCGAGCCGGCCTACCGCGAGATCATGCGGGACCGACTCGAAACCTTTCCGCAGGGGCAGATGATGGTTCTCGACGGCGCAGCCGTGGCTGGCCAGGTGGAGCTCGCGATCCGGGAGTGCCAGGGGAGACGCTTCGGCTACGTCAGTCTCTTCTACCTCGCGCCGGCTTGGCGCGGACAGGGCCTTGGCAGGGAGCTGACAGATTTCGCGGAGACGTGCTTCGCCGCCCACGGCCTGGACGAGTACCGATTGCGCGTTGCCGCCATGAACGAACAGGCTGTGCGCTTCTACGAGCGGCAGGGCTTCGAGCAGGTCGGCTGCGAGCGGGGTGAGCGGCTCGTCTGGATCATGCGCAAAGGCCTGCCGCGGTCCCGCTGATTTGAGCGCCGCCGACCCGGTATTGCTCGGGTGCCACAGGGAAACACCACGACGGGCGGAGTGCGAACAAAGAGAAGCTTATGTTGAAATTTGCGCAGGCTTTTCAGAGTGGTTCGGTTTTGCATGCATTCGACTGCGCTTGACACAGGCTTGGCCCCATCGGGGCGTATGCTGGGTTGGGCCGAAAGGGGGGGCAGGCGGGCGAACCATGCCGGCGCTGCCGCAGCGGCGACCTCGGCGGCGTGGGATGCCCATACCATGCACGAGGGGAAGTGTTGAGATTGGGCGTGTTCGTGACGGGATCCGCCGTGCGGCGTCTATCCGGCTTTTTGGCGACCGCCGTCCTGGCCCTCGCCGTCGGCGGCGGCACCGGACTGCAGGCTGCGGAGGCTGCGTCGCCGCATGGGACGATCCATTACGCCGAAAACAGCAGCATCCCGACGCTTGATCCCGCTTCGTGGAGCGGCGTGACGGAGCAGCGTCCGATGTCGATGATCTACGACACACTCGTGGAGTACGACCAAACGAACGCGGGTCTGCATCCGGCGCTTGCCGCCAGCTACAACGTGTCGCCGAATGGCCTCGTCTACACGTTCCACCTTCGTCCGGGTGTCAAGTTCTCGAACGGCGATCCGGTGACAGCGGCTGACGTCGTCTACAGCCTGAACCGGGTTACCTCGGGCGACCCTCTCGGCGCCGGCTCCGCCCCTTACAGCGGCGCCTACTCGGACATCGCCGGCTACCAGCAATGGAACAAGAGCGGCAAGACCGCCGTGCCCGGTGCCCCGGGGATGTCCGGGGTTTCGGCGCCATCGCCCGACGTGGTCAAGATCACCCTCGCGGCACCGCAACCCTATTTCCTCAACGAACTGGCGCTCACGTCGGCGGCGGTCCTTGACCCTCGCGTTGTGCAGGAGTACGGGAAGAACTACGAACTGCACGCGATCGGCACGGGCCCCTACAAGCTCCAGTCCTGGAACCAGGGCCAACAGATGGTTCTTGTGCCAAACCCGGGATCGTGGCGCGGCGCCCCAAGCATCGCGAAGATCATCATCGACGAGAACGTCAATTCGGACCTGCAGCTGCTCAGGTTCCAGCAAGGACAGTACGACCTCATGAACGGCCCCCTGCCTTCGGAGGTCTTCGCGAAGGTCATGTCGGATCCCAAACTCAAGAAGCTCTACCACACGGCACCCATGAACGGTGTCCTCTACTTCGCGTTCAACTTTACGAAGCCGCCCTTCAACAACCGCAACATGCGTCTTGCGGTGAACTACGCGGTCAACAAGGCACTGATCGTGCGCAACATCACGAACGGCCGCGCCACGATCATGTCGCAGCCCGTGCCGCCCGGCATCGCCGGGTACAACAAATCTCTCAAGCCGTATCCCTACAACCCCGGCTTGGCGCGCAAGTACCTGAAGCTCGCGCACTACCGCGGACAGCCGATCTACCTGATCTATCCGAGCCAGACGCAGGACCGCGTGCGCATGGCCGAGATGATCCAGCAGAACCTGCGCAGCGTCGGGATGAACGTGCAGATCCAGGGCGTCTCCGAGTGGACCGCCTTCAACGACGAGGAGTACAACCCCAAGGCGAACTGGAACATGGCGTGGTACGACTGGTGGCAGGACTATCCCGACGCGCAGGATTTCCTCGAGAACCTGCTCGGCACCGAGATGTTCAATGCCACCAACGTCGGAAACTGGACCAACCCGAAGTTTCAGCAACTCGTGGACACGGCCGACACGCTGCCGCCCACGGAGAACGCGCAGCGCATCAAGGACTACCAGCAAGCTGAAGTCATCGCCCATAACCAGGCGGCGTGGCTTTTCATCTACACGCTCTGGCAGGACGACCTGGTGCAACCCTGGATCAAGCCGCAGGGGACGAAGAACGACCTCATGCTCTACCTGCATCCCGTGCTGACGACCCAGTTCAACCGGCTGACCACGACGCGCTAGCGGACCTTGGCCCGACCCGGGTGCCCATGTGGCGCCCGGGTCGGGCCCTTCCTGGAGACGATTCGCTCAGGCCATCTTCTCGCCGGCCGCGCTCTCGAGGCCGAGTTCCTGCACCGCCAGATCGCGCATGATGTACTTTTGCACCTTGCCGGTGACGGTCATGGGGAAGGCGTCGACGAACTTGATGTAGCGCGGAATCTTGAAGTGTGCGATCTGGTCGCGCGCGAAGTCGCGCATCTCTTCGTCCGTGGCCGTTTCGCCGGGCTTGAGACGGATCCAGGCCATGACCTGTTCGCCGTACTTCTGGTCCGGCACGCCGATGACCTGGATGTCGGCCACCTTCGGGTGCGTGTAGTAGAACTCCTCGATCTCGCGCGGGTAGATGTTCTCGCCGCCGCGGATGATCATGTCCTTGATGCGCCCCACAATGTTGACGTAGCCGTCCTCGCGCATCACGGCGAGATCGCCCGTATGCATCCAGCGGGCGGCGTCGATGACCTGTGCGGTGGCCTCGGGGTTCTGCCAGTAGCCGAGCATGACGGCGTAGCTCCGGGTGACAAGCTCCCCGGGCTTACCGCGCGGCACCACCCTCGCCGTCGCAGGGTCGACGATCTTCACTTCGACGTGCGGGTGCACCCGCCCCACGGTGCCCACCCTGACCTCGATCGGGTCGTCGGCACGCGTCTGGGTGGAGACGGGGGACGTCTCGGTCATGCCGTACGCGATCTCCACCTCGGACATGTGCATACGGGACTGTACCTGGCGCATCACCTCGACCGGGCAGGGCGACCCGGCCATCAGCCCCGTGCGCAGCGAACTCAGATCGTAGCGCGCGAAATCGGGGTGCCCGAGTTCGGCGATGAACATCGTCGGCACGCCGTGCAGGGCGGTGCAACGCTCGGCCTCTACGGTCGCCAGCACTTGGCCAGCGTCGAAACCCTCGCCGGGGATGATCATCGCGGCGCCGTGGGTGAGGCAGGCCAGATTGGCCAGTACCATGCCGAACGTGTGATAGAAGGGCACCGGGATGCAGAGGCGATCCTCAGGCGTGAAGCGCATCAGCTCGCCGATGAAGTAACCATTGTTGAGCAGGTTGTGGTGGCTGAGCGTCGCTCCCTTGGGCAGGCCTGTCGTGCCCGACGTGTACTGGATGTTGATCGGCTCGTCGAACTGGACGACCGACTGGCGCTCCCGCACCTCTTCGATCGTCACCTGATCGCCGAGACGCATGAGTTCCGCCAAGGTGCGCATGCCTGGTGGCGCCGTGTCTGCGAGCACGACGATCTCGCGCAGTTCCGGGAAGTCCGGGTGGGCGATGGGACCTGGGCCGAGGTCGCCCAGCAGGTCGTGCAGCATGCCCAGGTAATCGCTGGGGCCGAACCCCGGCGCCGTGATCAGCGTGCGGATGCCGCTCTGGCGCAAGGCGTAGCCTAGCTCGCGCAGACGGTACGACGGATTGACATTGACCAGGATCGTGCCGATCTTCGGGGTACCGAACTGGGTGACGATCCATTCCCAGCGGTTCGGGGACCAGATGCCGACGCGCTCTCCAGGCGCCACGCCCAGGGCCATCAGCCCGCGCGCCAGCTGCAGGGCCTGATCGCCAAGCTGGCGATAGGTCAGCCGCACGCCCTTCTGGCGGTCGACCACCGCCTCGCGCTCCGCGTGACGCTCCACCTGTTCGTCGAAGTAGTCGCCGATCGTCTGACCAATGAGTTCGGCTTGCGTTGTTCCATGGCTGTAACTGGCTGCCGGCATCGCGTTCCTCCTCCCAGCATTCGGGCAGTAAGCCGATGACTGGCTTGGAGCGCGATTCGGCGGTAGGACGGGATTTCCTTCCTCACGTGCTGCGCCGTGTGCGGCTGCCTGCCGTGGCGAAGGGCATGGGGCCAGGCGCAAAAGGCCTTCCCGCATGGTGCGGGCAGCCGGTCAAGGGCCCTCAGGACGGCGGGCAAGCCATGCGGGAAGGTGCGCGCGGTGGCGGGCGACAAGGCGATACAGTGGATCTGCGATGCCCAGGGCGATGCCCAAACTCAGGATGGTGGCAGGGAGGCGCCCGCCGGGAAGGCGCCGATAGATGGCGAGGAGAGCCTTTGCGCCGCTTTGCCAGCCTTCTGGGCCATGGACGTGGATCGCCTGCTCGAGCCGCGCGCGGCCTGGCGCGTCTGCAGGCAGGTCGCCCTGCAGCGGGCGAAACTCCAGGCGGGCGTGCTGGTCGGTGCGGCGCCAGGTTTTGGCCGCTGCGCTGCAAAGGTCGCAGTCTCCGTCGTAGTACACCTCAAGCGGCTCCTTGCGCACGCCACCACCTCCCACTGCGCTTGTCCGTCGAGACTGCAGGATGCCTTCGGCACCTGCCACGAGATGCGATATTCGGCCATGCTTGCGCCGATTCTGCTCCGGATCGGGGCCTTGGCGCAAGAGGTGCACGCGATGTCTTCAGCCGCGCGGTTCCCTGCGCGCGCTGGAATGGCGCGGTTCGCGCGGGCGCACAGCCGCCAAGCCGCCTGACGGCTTGTGGCGCCCCACGTCGGGGCATGGCGCCTGGAGGTTCCGCGGCCAGGGCGATGACGGCTGTGCTGCGCGTCGGCGCTGGGCCGTAGAATAGGTAGGGCCCCTGTCGATGTGCACTTCATCTGGTATGATGAGCGAGCACCCCTCGTACAAGGAGGGCAATATGCGCCGAATCATCCCAGCCGCCCTCGCCTTGGCGATCCTGGTCGCAGGCTGCGGCAGTACGCCGCGGTCCGCGGCGCCTCATCTGACACGCCAGAAGGCCTCCACTCGGCACGTGAACGCCCCCGTGGCCATGGCTGCCGCGGCCTCTCAGGAGCCGGTGCACTACCGCAGGCAGGTAGTCATCCTGATGTACCACGGGCTCGCCCCCGTGGCTCATGGGGACTACATCACGCCCAGGACGTTTGCCGCAGAGATCGCGACGCTGCATGGGCAAGGCTTCAACTTCGTCAGTCTCGGGCAGGTCGCGCAGTTCCTTGACGGTGGCAGCATCCCGCCCAACGCGGTCGCCGTCACGTTCGACGACGGTCTCGAGAGCGTGTACACGTACGCCTACCCCGCTCTGGCCGCCCACAAGGTCCCGTTTGCGACATTCCTGGTCGTGAATCGAATCGGTCGTTTCCCGGGCGACCTCTCATGGGCCCAGGTCAAGGCGATGGAAGGGTCGGGCCTCCTGACCGTAGGTTCGCACACCCTGGCGAGCCATGGCACGGTCCCGACCGGACCCGGAACCACGGGTCCGGCTCTCACGTCCCTGATCTACAATCCGGTGACAGGCCAACGGGAGACCGAGGCGCAGTTCGTCGCGCGCATCCGTGCCGATCTTTCGCATGCGCGGCAGATCCTGCAGGCGGAGACTGGGCAGCAGGTTCTCTGGTTCGCGTATCCCTTCGGCTCGTACAACCAGACGGTGGAGCGTGTCCTGCGGCGCGAAGGCTACCGGTACGCCGTCCTCGCCGAATGGGGCTGGGGCGTGACCCAGCATGCTCTGCCTTTGGAACTTCCGCGCATCAATTCCGGAACTCCGAAGACGAGCCCCGTCAACATCGCCTCGACGATCGAGTATGTCGCGTCGCTGACGTCACACGATCCTGGGGCGCAACCCCCGCCTGCCTACGTGCCTAGCTGGTAGCCTGCTCCTCCCCGCCAGAAGGCTCCCGCCTGCGCAGCGAGTTCGAGCGCCCGCGCGATCCCGATTACGCGCGGGCCCGAGTCGGTGACGCTGATCGTCGTCTCACGCCCTGCAGGCACGCCGAGGAGCGGCTCGCCATCGAGCGCGATCATGCGGGGGCCGCGCACGGCGACCGGTTCGCCCAGCGGCAACCTGCGCACTTCGGCGACACCGAGCTCGGCGATCAGGCCCGGTCCGATCGCCGCTTTCAGCCGTCGTGCGGAGGAGCCGTCCAGTCTCAGGTAACCTCCACAGGCCTCGTCGACGCCGATGGGCAGCGCGGCGCCGACGGCGGCGGACCAGCCCACCGTCTCGGGCAGCGCCTGCGTGACGACAACCTCGCCGACATCCTCCGGGTCCCAGACGGCCAGGACCGCCGAACTATCCGGCTGCAGGACCACGGCATCGACGAGCGCGATCGCTCTGAGCCCACCGTTCTGGCGCACTTCGATGCGCTTGCGGCGCATTACGGCGCCCTGGGCCAGACCTGCCGCAACGAAGCCCGATGCCATGCCGGCGGCTGTGGCCTCGGTCCACTGGGGGAATGCGTTGTTGGTGCCCGTCGAGACGGGCAGCATGGGCACATCGCCGATCTCGCCGGCGACAAGGCGGCTCGTGCCGTCGCCGCCCAGCACGAGCAGGGCCTGCACGCCGCGATCACGCATCACTCGCGCCGCCCTGGCCGTGTCTTCGGGACAGTGCCGGAGGGCGAGGTCGAGCGGCGTCATGGCGAATGCCGGGCGGCGCTGCTCAGGCAGGGCCCTCAGAGCCTGATCCACAAGATGCATGCTGTCGCGCAGGTAAACGACCTCGTCGACCGGGGTGGCGCCGAGACCGACCAGGGCGCGGCGCAACAGGCCCACCTTCTCGGGTGCGGTCACGATCGTGGCCTCGGACACCAGGCGGCGCACGTCTTTGCCTGCAGCGGGATTTGCGATGATGCCCACGCGGACCATAGAGTGCGCCCCCCTTTTGGCGGCCGGTTGCGAACTATTGTAGCAGAGGCGCAGGTGCCTCCCGGGTCGCGTTGGCCAAGGCAGGGCACGCAAGGCGCCCTCGCGAAACTCCCTGATACCGATTGGAGGACCGATCATGCATATCTACACGCGGCTGGGCGACCATGGCGACACGAGCCTCTACACGCCCAAGGGGGTGCCGCAGCGCCTTTCCAAGGCACACGCGCGGGTGGAGGCCTATGGCACCATCGACGAACTCAACTCGGTCCTCGGCGTCGTGCGGTCTGAACTTGCAGCGGACGACCCTCTGCAGCCGCTGCTCGTACACATGCAGAACCGGCTGTTCCACGCGGGTTACGACATCTCCACGATGCCGCAGCCGGATGGCGTGCCGCAGGCGATCCGGCATGGTGATACCGAGCGGCTCGAACAGGAGATCGACCGCCTGCAGGCGCTCTTGCCGCCGCTGCAGAATTTCGTCCTTCCCTCTGGTGTCAAGGCGGCGACCTACCTGCATCAAGCGCGCACGGTCGCCCGGCGTGCCGAGCGTCGCGTGGTGGCCGCCGGCCGCGAGCAGGAGATCAACCCCGAGGTTGTGGCGTTTCTCAACAGAATGTCAGATCTGCTGTTCGTTCTTGCGCGCTACGTCAACCTGCAGGCCGGCCGGGAGGACGAGGCGGTGGACTGGCAGGTCTAGGCGCTGCGCGAGGGGGGGGTTCTCGGTGAAGCGGTATGTCGCGGCTTCGGCCGGCAGCCTTGTGGCGGCCGCCCTGGCCAGCATCTGGCTCATCGCGTCGCCTAGCACCCTCGCGGCGGGCGACTTGCGCCTCTGGCTCGGCTACGGTGCATCGGGCATCATGGCCGGTGGAATCGGCCTCGAGGTGCTGCACGCCACGCCGCGAGGCGTGCCTTCGCGGCTCGTCACGGCGTTTGTCGCCACCATGGGGGCCGCACTGCTCCTGCTCTCGGTACCCCCCTCGCTGCTGGGCGGTCTCGTGCTGCGGCTGGGCTACGTGGCCATGCTTGCCTCGTCCCTGGTCTACGCCTATCTCGCGTGGTGGCGGTCTCCGCCGCAAGGCAAGATCGTCGACCCGCTACAGGAGTACTTGGCACCCGTCGGCAGGCCGGTCCACGCGGACCCGGCGCGTGACCAGGTGGCTCGTGCGCTGTTCATCGCCGCACCCGTGTACCTCTTTCTCGTGGCGGTAGTCGGCGCGACGACGGGCCGGGCGTTGGCCCAGCCCACCGAGATGCTGCTGTTGCTCGGCTGGTTGGGCAGCCTAGTTCTGGGTGTCGCTCTCTACGTCTGGCCCAGGCTCGTCAACAGGCGTCCTGTGTCGATCCACCTCTCCCGCTGGGGCGCGGTGCTCTGGCACGGCGGCCTCGTCCTCTCGGTGGTCGCAGCCAAGACGTGGCTGCTCGTTCTCACAGGTGTCGGCGGCGTCGTGATCGCGATCGACCTTCTGCCGATCGTGCGGGACTTTTGGCGCACCCGCCCCTACGTCGTCGGCTCCCGCCGCCGCTTTCCCTCGGCCGGCACCAGAGTCGGGCTGCTCGGCGCGCTGTGGCTGATGGTGCCGCTCGCGCTGGCGGTGTTCGAGCCGCAGGGAAACCTTGTCTGGGCACGCGCCCTCGGCATCGCGTGGGCCACTGCGGCGGTTCTTACCGTGTTGCACCACCTGCGTGGCGCGATCGGCGCCAAGGCGGTGTCCACGACTGGTGGCTGGGCGCCGCTCGGCCTGGCGCTCGCGACGCTCGGCGTCGACTGGCAATCGCGGATCTTCGCGGCGCTCAGTCTTCTTGGCAGCGCCTACCTCGCTGCGCGGTGGCTGCCCGGACTCGGGTGGCGCAAAGCCGAGGACCAGTCGGACCGCCGCAGGCGACCGGTCGGCTGAAGGAGTCGCGAGGACGACCGGCGAAAGCGGCCAGGAGTTCAAGACGTAGATCCCGAGAGCCAAAGGAGGCAGGGGCGCGATCCCGCGCCGCACGAGATGGGAGATGTGGTGCCTGACGGTGTACGTTCTGTAGGCCTGTTTGGCCACGGCGGGTGTGGCAAGACCACGCTTGCGGAGGCCCTTCTCTATGGTGCCGGGGCCCTCGACCGCAGAGGCAAGGTGGACGACGGTACCTCAAGCCTCGACCAGGAGCCTGAGGAGCAGCGGCGTCATATCAGCCTGAGCCTCGCGGTGGGGTCGGCGCAAGTGCAGGGCAAGGCCCTCTACCTGGTCGACACCCCTGGATACCTGGACTTCGTGGGCGAGGCGCGCGCGGTCGAGCGTGTCGTGGACCTCGCGCTCCTTGTGGTGGATGCCGCCGAGCCTGTACAGGTGGGTCTCGAGCTCGAGTTCGCCCGCCTGCGCAGCCTTGGCATGCCCAGCATGATCTTCGTCAACAAGCTCGATCGGGAGAATGCGAGCGCCGCCGACGCCTTGGCGACCCTGCGCCAGACATACGGCAATTCGCTCGTGGCCCTCGATTGGCCGCTCGGGCAGGAGGCGTCGCTGCACGGCACCTACGCCATCTGGAGCGGGGCGGCGCAAGGCGCTGACGGCAGGCCGCTCGACGAGGTGCCGGCGGAGGCGTCCAGCCTGCGCGACCAGTTGTGCGAGTGTGTCGCCGAGGCGGACGATGAGGCCCTCGAGCAATACCTGGATTCCGGAGAGCTGAGCGACGAACTGCTCACCCGCTCGATCGGCAAGGCGGTTGCCGGTGGCGGCGCTGTTCCCGTGCTGTTCGGATCGGCATCGACGATGACTGGCGTGCGCATGCTCCTGGACGCAATCGGCCAGTTCGGGGTGGCGCCCAGGCCGATCCCGGCCGCCGAAGGAGTGATCGCGCCAGACGCAAGCGCCGACGCGTCCGCGTTCATCTTCAAGACGACCGCCGATCCGCACGTCGGTCGCCTCAGCCTGTTGCGGGTCCTGAGCGGCCGCCTGCGCTCGGACAGCCACATGTTCAATGTCAGGACGGGTCAGGAAGAGCGGGTGGGTCAGATCTACCGCCTGCGCGGCCAGAAGCAGGAACCGGTCCCGGAGCTGTTGCCCGGCGAGATCGGCGCCGTCCCGCGCCTGCAGGACACCAAAACCGGCGATACGCTTGCCGCGAAGGCAAACATGGCCGCGGCGGCGGCTATCGTGTTCGAGGAACCGGTCTTCCGCCTGGCACTCAAGGCGCGCAGCACCGCGGACGAGGACCGCCTCGCAGGCGCCTTGGGCAGGCTGCTCGAGGAGGACCCGACCTTGCGGCTGGAGCATCCGAGCGGTCACGAGACCGTGGTCGCCGGGCTTGGAGAGATGCATCTCGAGGTTCTGCACGACCGCCTCAAGCGCAAGTTCGGCGTGGATGTGGCGATGGAGCTGCCGGAAGTGCCGTTCCGCGAGACGATCCGGGGGCAGGTGCGCATAGAGGGCAAGCACAAGAAGCAGACGGGCGGTCACGGGCAGTTCGGCCACGTCTGGTTGGAACTCAGCCCGCTTGCCGACGGGGATTTCGTGTTCGAGGACAAGATCTTCGGCGGCGTCGTTCCTTCACAGTACCGGCCGGCAGTGGAGAAGGGCGTCGTGGAGGCGATGGCTCAGGGCATCCTGGCCGGCTTCCCGGTGACCGGTGTGCGTTGCGCCCTGGTGGACGGCAGCTACCACCCGGTAGACTCGTCCGAGATGGCGTTCAAGGTGGCGGGATCGCTCGCGTTCCGCGAGGGCGCCCAGAAGGCCAGACCCGCGCTGCTCGAGCCGGTCGACGAGATCTGGGTCGACTGCCCCGAGGCCGCGATGGGCGACATCATCGGCGTGATCAACCGCAAGCGCGGCCGGGTCCTCGGCATGGAGTCCGAAGGCGGGCGCAGCCGCGTGCACGCCTTGGTGCCGCGTATGGAGCTGCAGCGCTACGCGATCGAACTCCGTTCTCTCGCGGGCGGGCGCGCGACGTTCCGGCAGAGTTTCGCCCAGTACGAAGAGGCGCCGGCGCCCGTCGCGCAGCAGATCATGCAGAAGGCAAAGGCGAGCGCGCATTGACGAAGTCCCACTTGCTCGTTGATCTCGATGGCACACTGCTCGGGCTTGATATCGATCGTTTTCTGCCTGTCTACCTGCAGCAGTTGGCTGCGTTTGTCGGGGAGGCCGTGCGCCTCCCCGACTTCTCGCCGCGCTTCATGTCGGCCGTCCAGGCCATGGTCGCCAGCCGGACCGACGGGAGCACGAACGAGGAGGCGTTCTACGCCCGCTTCCGCGCCGGTCTAGCGCAGGAAGAGTCCAAGGCTTGCGACGCAGCGTTTTCTTCGTTCTACGAGGTTGTCTTCCCGACCTTGCGACAGCAGACGCGGCCGATGCCGGGGGCGCGGGACTTCGTCGATGCGGCGCGGCGCCGGGGTTACACGATGGTCCTTGCGACGAGCCCGGTGTTTCCGCGCTTCGTCATCGAGGAGCGCCTGAGGTGGGCAGGCATCGCACCCCAGGCCTTCGAGGCGATCACATCGTTCGAAACCTGCCGGTACAACAAGCCAGACCCGAAATACTATGAGGAGATCCTGCGCAGCCAGGCAATCGACGCCGGGGCGGCCGTGATGGTCGGCAACGACCTGCGCGACGACGGTGCCGCGACGCGTGCCGGCATTGCCTTCGCTTTCGTGGAGGGAAGCTACGCCCGCGAGCAGGACCCGCAAGGGAGTCCTGTCTGGCGCGGTTCGATGCTCGCCTTGGTCCGGGCCGTGGAGGGAGGGGAAGCACCGTTCGCCGACTGACGTTGCGACAGGGGCAGCACCGCGTGCTGCAAGGGCATCCTTGGGTGTTCCGCGGGGAGTTCCAGGACGTACCGGGGGATCTGGCTCCCGCCGAGATCGTGCAGGTCGCCGACGCGCGCGGACACGTCGTTGGCGCTGGCTATGCCAATCCCGCGTCGAGCATTCTCGTCCGCATCCTGACGCGCGCTGAAGACGTGCCCGACGCGGCGTGGGCCCGCCGGCGGCTTGACCTCGCCGTCACGCGCCGCACGGGGGATTTCGGCGATGGCGCCGACGCGCGCCTGGTGCACGCCGAAGCCGACGGTCTGCCTGGCCTCGTCGTGGAGCGCATGGGCGGCTACCTGGTGGTCAGCCCCGACACCCTGGGCGCGCAGGAGGTGCTGCTGCCGTGGCTCCTCGAGCCCCTCGTCCAGCTGGGGCCGAGGGGCGTCGTGCTGCGCGCGGTCTCACCGAGCAGGCAGCACGAGGGTCTAGGACTCGAGTTGCGCATGCTCGAGGGGAAACCTCCTGAAGGACCTGTGGAGGTGCGCGAGGACGGCATCGTCTACCTCGTCGATCTGCTGTCCGGCCAGAAGACCGGGCACTATTTCGATCAGCGCCGCAACCGTGGCCGGGTGGAGCGTCTGAGCCACGGCAGGCGTGTTCTCGACGCGTTCTCCTACACGGGAGGATTCGGGCTGCACGCGGCACGCGGCGGCGCGAGCGGGGTAGTTGCGATGGACAGCTCGCAGGAGGCGGTGGCCGCGCTGCGGCGCAATGCGGAGCGCAACGGCGCGACGGTGGACGCCCGCGTGGAGAACGCGTTCGACGGCCTGAGGGCCATGAGCCAGGCGCGCGAGCGTTTCGACCTCGTGGTGCTCGACCCCCCGCCGTTCGCTCGCGGACGCAGCCACGTGCCCGCTGCCCTGCGCGCCTACAAGGAGATCAACCTGAGGGCGATGCGCCTGCTGCCGCCCGGGGGCATCCTCTGCACGGCCACGTGCTCGCATGCCGTTTCGCTCGAGGACTTCCTGGGCGCTGTCCGGTCCGCTGCCCAGGACGCCGGCTTTTCCGGCCGCATCCTCGGTGTCCACGGCGCGGATCGCGACCACCCTGTGCGCATCGAGATCCCTGAGACCGATTACCTGCATTGTGTCCTGCTGACCAAGGAATAGAGGCCGAGGGCTTTACAACCATGAGCGGCCACCTATAATAAGGTCAGGGAAGGTCAAACAGCTCTCAGTGGAGGTGTGGCGATGTCGATGACGCTTGCCGACGCGATCGAGCGCCACATCCTGTCGCAACTGGCCCAGTTCGGCGAGGTCGCGCTGCAGCGCGTCGAACTTGCCCGCCTGTATGGCTGCGCGCCGTCGCAGATCAACTACGTGCTGGCGACGCGGTTCACGCCAGAGCGCGGCTTCGTCACCGAGAGCCGCCGCGGTGGCGGCGGTTACATCCGGGTCCGCCGGGCGGCCCACCCTGAGATCGGCAGGATCGCGGCAGCCTTGCTCGAAGCGCCGGACGGCATTGCGCAGGGGCCTGCGCATGCGCTGATCGAGCGTTGCCGCGAAGCGGGGCTGGTCGTCGATCGCGAGGCCGCGATGCTTGTCGCAGTGACGCGCCGGGAGGCGATCGGCCTGCCACTGCCACTGCGTGATCTCGTGCGGGCGCGCTGTCTGGGTGCCGCGCTGCTCGCGCTGAGCGACGAGGAGTGATGGCCATGCAATGCCAGAGCTGTGGGCTGAGGCCCGCGACGGTGCACGTCACGCGGATCGTGCAGGGGCAAGTCGAGCAGGCGCATCTGTGCGCCACGTGTGCGCAGGAGAACGGCGAGATCGAGATTGCGAACCCTGTCGCGCTGCTGCAGAGCCTGCTGGCCAACTTCGCCGGCCAGGGGCCGACGCTGAAGACCGAGACGGAGAAGCGTTGTCCGAGTTGCGGTTTTCGTTTCAGTGAGTTCCGCGAAACCGGCCGACTCGGTTGTCCCAGCTGTTACGGAAACTTCCGTGACGAGCTCGAACCGCTGTTGAGGCGCCTCCACGGCACGACGGAGCACCGCGGCAAGTTGCCTGCGCGGCGGGGCGGAGCATTCCAGCGGGATCGCCGCCTGCAGGCGCTGCGGCGCGATCTGCACGAAGCGGTGGCGCGCGAGGAATATGAAAGCGCCGCGGCCCTGCGCGACGAGATCAGGCAGCTAGAAGGCGAAAGGGGGTAGACCGGATGCAGTTCGGCGAGCACCTTGCCTCCGCGCGGAGCGCTTGGACGAGTGGACGGGGAGAGATGGCGGATGTCGTCGTCTCGAGCCGCGCACGGCTTGCACGCAACCTGGAGGGATTCGCCTTTCCCGACAGGCTGACACCGGAGATTGCCTTGCAGGTACTGGGGCGCGTGCAGGGCGCCGTGCAGGGTTTGGGACCCGGCTGGAGCTTCGTCCGGTTGGGCGACCTCTCGAACGTGGATCGCGCGGTGCTGATGGAGAAGCACCTCATTAGCCCGCAGCAGATGCAATCTCCCGAGCAGGCCGCCCTGGCGGTGCGGGACGACGAGGCCCTCAGCCTGATGGTCAACGAGGAGGACCACCTGCGTTTGCAGGCCTTCCGGCCTGGACTTGCGGTGCGGGAGACGCTCGACGACGCCCTGCGAGCGGACGACCAGCTCGAGGCGGGACTCGACTACGCGTTTACGCCGGAACTCGGTTATCTCACCGCATGTCCAACAAATGTCGGAACCGGATTGCGCATTTCGGTCATGCTACATCTTGGCGGCCTCGTGCGTACACGTGGCATCGCACAACTATTGCAGGTTCTGCCCAAACTCGGCCTCGCGGTGCGCGGCCTCTATGGCGAAGGCACCGAGGCGGCCGGGGACCTCTTCCAGATCTCGAACCAGATAACCCTTGGGCAGGCGGAGGAAGAGGTGACCGCGTCCCTCGAGCGCGCGGCGCAGCAGATCATCGACCAGGAGAGGGCCGCGCGGCGGATGCTCAAGGAACAGGCTTTGGAGCAGACGCAGGACCGGGTCAACAGGGCTCTCGGCGTTCTGCGCTATGCCCAGCTGCTCGGTCGCGAGGAGGCCATGCAGCTGCTCTCGGAACTGCGCCTAGGCGTGGAGATGGGCATGCTGCAGGTTTCTCCGGAGGTGGTCAACGAATTGTTGGTAGCTGCCTTGCCGGGGTTTCTCACAAGAACAATCGGACACGAGTTGCAGACGCTTGAGGAGCGTGCGGCACGAGCCCGCCTCGTTCGCGAGCGGCTGCAGAAGGAGGGTGTATAGCGATGTACCAGAGATTCACCGAGCGCGCCCAGCGTGCCCTGCTCCTGGCCCAGGAGGAGGCGCGCCGTCTGAACTACAATTTCGTCGGCACCGAGCACCTGCTGCTCGGCTTGATCCGCGAAGGCGACGGTATCGCGGCCAAGGCCCTGCTCTCGATGGGCGTCAGCCTGGAGAAGGTGCGGGCGGAGGTCGAGAAGGTGATCGGCCGCGGCTCGACGCCAGCCGAGGGCGACATCGGCTTGACGCCGCGGGCCAAGAAGGTGGTGCTGGAGCTTTCCGCGGAAGAGGCGCGCCACCTCGGACACAACTACATCGGCACCGAGCACATCCTGCTCGGACTGATCCGTGAAGGCGAGGGCGTCGCGGCGCGCGTCCTGTTGAATCTCGGCGCGGATCTCGACCGCGTGCGGGCTCAGGTCATACAGCAGCTCGGCGTGCCGACGCAGGGAGCGGCCCCGCAGAAGCAGCGCCAGCGCAGCCAGACGCCCGTCCTGGACCAGTTCGGGCGAGATCTCAACCAACTGGCCGAGGAGGGCAAGCTCGACCCCGTCGTCGGGCGGGAGAAGGAGATCGAGCGCGTCATCCAGATCCTGTCGCGCCGCACGAAGAACAATCCGGTCCTGATCGGAGAACCCGGCGTCGGCAAGACGGCGATCGCGGAAGGCCTCGCGGAGCTGATCGTGGGGAGCAAGGTGCCGGAGACCCTCAAGGACCGCCGCGTCGTAACGCTGGACCTCGGTGCGCTGGTTGCGGGTTCGAAGTATCGCGGCGAATTCGAGGACCGGCTGAAGAAGGTCATGGACGAGATCCGGCACGCCGGCAACGTCATCCTGTTCATCGACGAGATGCACACGATCGTCGGGGCGGGCGCGGCGGAAGGCGCGATCGACGCCTCCAACATCCTGAAGCCGGCGCTCGCCCGCGGCGAGCTCCAGTGCATCGGTGCAACCACGCTCGACGAATACCGCAAGCATGTCGAGAAGGACGCGGCGCTGGAACGCCGCTTCCAGCCGATCATGGTCGAGGAGCCGTCGCCCGAGGAGGCCGTGGAGATCCTGCGTGGTCTGCGCGACCGCTACGAGGCCCACCACCGCGTGGAGATTGCCGACGAGGCGCTCGAAGCCGCCGTACGGCTTTCGGACCGCTACGTCTCCGACCGTTACCTGCCGGACAAGGCCATTGACCTGATTGACGAGGCCGCGTCGCGGGTGCGTCTCCACTCCTTCGTCGCGCCGCCGGATCTCAAGAAGATCGAGCAGAAGCTCGAGGAGACGCGCAAGGAGAAGGAGGCTGCGATCGGCGCCCAGGAGTTCGAGAAGGCGGCCCGCCTGCGCGACCAGGAGCAGCAGATTCGCGAGCAACTCGACAAGATGAAGGAAGAGTGGGAGCAGCAGACCGTCGCGCACAAGCTCGTGGTCGGCGCCGAGGACATCGCCGGCATCGTCGCGTCGTGGACCGGCGTGCCTGTGAAGCGCCTGCAGATGGAGGAGTCTGAGCGTCTTCTGCACCTCGAGGAGGAACTCCACCGCAGGGTCGTCGGACAGGACGAGGCCGTCGCGGCCGTCGCGAGAGCGATCCGTCGTGCCAGGGCGGGTCTCAAGGATCCGAAGCGCCCGATAGGCTCGTTCATCTTCCTTGGCCCGACAGGCGTCGGCAAGACGGAGCTCGCGAGGGCGCTCGCGGAGGCCCTGTTCGAGGATGAGGACGCGATGGTCACGATCGACATGTCCGAGTACATGGAGCGTCACACCGTGTCGAGGCTGGTAGGCGCCCCGCCAGGCTATGTCGGTTACGAAGAAGGTGGCCAGCTCACCGAGGCGGTTCGCCGCAAGCCGTATTCTGTGGTGCTGCTGGACGAGATCGAGAAGGCACACCCCGAAGTGTTCAACATCCTGCTGCAGGTGCTCGAGGAAGGTCGGCTGACCGAGGCGACCGGACGTCACGTCGACTTCCGCAACACGGTCGTGATTATGACGTCCAACGTTGGCGCGGAGCGCCTGCGCCAAGACAGCGGGATCGGATTCCGGTCCGGGTCGGATGACAGCGGCCGATTCGACAAGATGCGCGAGCGCATCCTTGACGAGGTCAAGCACACCTTCCGTCCGGAGTTCCTCAACCGCATCGACGACATCATCGTCTTCCATTCGCTGGGAGACACAGAACTTGAGAAGATCGTGCGCATCCTGGTCGGGGGCGTTGCCAAGCGTCTTGAGGAGCAGGACGTACACATCAAGCTGAGCGAAGACGCGTATGCCTTGATCGCACGGGAGGGCCACGATCCGGTCTATGGCGCCCGACCGTTGCGCCGGGCGATCCAGCGCCTGCTGGAAGACCCCTTGTCTGAGGCGCTGCTTGCGGGCCAGGTCCAGCGTGGCCGCGAGGTCCAGATTTCGGTAGGCGACGACGGCCGTCTCAGCTTCCTTGCGGATGTGAGCCAGCCGGTAGGCTAGCAAAGGTGCGGGAATGCCCCGCCGGCCACGATGGGGCCTGGCGGGGCGTACTTCGAGGAGGGCGGGCGTGCGCGACGAGGATCGGCTCCACCGGCTGCTGCGCCAGGTGGCTCCTGGCACACCTCTGCGCGAGGGCGTCGAGAACGTGCTGCATGCCGGAACAGGCGGCCTGATCGTCCTCGGCGATACGCCGGAGGTGCTGTCGCTGGCGGCAGGCGGCTTCGATATGGATGTTCCCTGCACGCCGGCGGTGCTCTATGAGCTGAGCAAGATGGATGGCGCCCTCATACTTACGGCCGACGCCAAGCGGATCGTGCGGGCGAATGTCCAGTTGGTGCCAGATCCCAACGTTCCTTCGGTGGAGACCGGCATCCGACACCGTTCAGCCGAGCGGGTCAGCCGTCAGACGGGCGTCGTGGTGATCGCGATCTCGCAGCGCCGTCACCAGGTCACGCTCTACCAGGGCATCCTGCGCCACGTGCTGCGCGACACGGCACAGGTGCTCGGCCGCGCGAACCAGGCTCTGCAGGCCCTGGAGCGCCAGCGGATCGCGCTGGTGGGTGAGATCGGCGAGCTGGACGCGCTGGAGTTTGCCGGCGAGGCGACGCTTGGCGACGTGTCGTCGGCGGTCCAGCGCTTCGCCCTGCTCGACCGCATCGCCCGGGAAGTGCTGGGCTACATCGAGGAGCTCGGCACCGAGGGGCGCATGGTCGCGATGCAACTGCACGAGCTCACGCGCTCGCTCGCCGAGGAGATTCTCCATGTCTTGCGGGACTATGCCGCAGACAGTTCTATCGAGCATGCCCGTGACTTGCGCGAGCAGCTGGCCGCGTGGAGCGCCGAGGCCCTCCTCGATCGCAGCGCTATCGCGCGCAGCCTCGGACACCCGGGAGAGCTCGAGCAGGTGGTGCAGCCGCGCGGCCTGCGCATGCTGCGGCGCGTGCCGAGGCTGCCTCCACCGGTCAGCGAAAAGTTGGCACAGCGATTCGGAACGCTCGGCCGGTTGATGGCCGCGAGCCTCGAGGAACTGGACGAAGTGGAAGGCATCGGTACTGCCCGCGCGCGGGCGATTCAGCGGCACCTGGCGCGTCTGAGGGACGTCGTGCGCTAGCAAATACGCAGGAGCCCGGCCTTGGCCGGGCTCCTTGGCAAGTCGCGTATCAGGAGAAATTGAAGATTCCGAGCGCGGAAATGCGCTTCTGCTCCTTCAGCAGGCAGTCGTATAGGTTCAGATCGACAGCATTCAGCACGCCCGTCAGGTAGAATAGCGTCTGGCCGACTTCGGCCTCGACCACCTCTCGGCAGTTGTCGCAAAGTTGGCCGCGAACACCCGAGTCCAGCACCGTGCGCAGTTGTTCGAGGGAGATCCCTTCGGGGATGGGATGACGTTCGGCGTGCACCGTCACGCAACCACAGTCCGTCACCGCCTTGGCGACGGCGCGGTTCACCCGCGCAACGGACTCCTGAAGCTTCGAAACGGTGTCGAGGATGTTCTTGTGGCGGATGAGGCACTCGTCGACGGTCTCTTGGAACTGATCGCACAGGAGGTCTTTCATCCGCTCGACCCCTCCTCCAAGGTGGCCTCATTATACCGACCAGCAAAACCGCCGTCAACGCGACCGCACACGGAGAGGCAAGCGCAAGTTGCTGGGCGAGATACACGTTGCGTGTTATCAAAAAGTTGCGCAATTAGCAGGAAACGGCCCGGAGCTGTCGCGGACTGTGGGGCCACCGGGCGGCGGGGGCCGCGTGACCAGGGTGTGGCAGGCGTGTATCGCGCGTGGAAGAGCGGGCAAACATAGCCGTAGTTGTGCGAAGAAGGGAAGACTGCTGATGCTGTTTATTTGCGGGCTTCGCGAAGGATCTCCTATAATCAATGCTACGGAGGGAAGGTGACCGCGGATGAAAGCGCCGTGGCGCGGCGGGCTGACCCTGGCCGGGCTGGTGATCGGGCTTCTGCTCGGCTACTACCTGTTCAAGGCGCTGGGTTCAGCGGTGCACCTGAACATCTACCAGAAGATCGGCGCCGCCCTGCTGATCGGAGCGCTCGGCGGCTTTGTCGGGTTCTTCTCGGCGGGGGGCCTGCAGCGTTCCGTCGCGAAGCTCAACCTGTTCATGGAAGGTCGCGTCCTGCGTTCTTCAAGCAATGAGCTGCTCTCTGGCGGAGTCGGCGCACTTCTCGGCCTTTTCGCGGCCTACCTGATCACGACGCCGGTCGAGGCCATTCCCGTCGTCGGAAACATCCTGCCGATCGTCTTTGCCGTCTTCCTCGGCTACGTCGGTGGCTTCCTCGGTATCGGCGTGGCGCGCAGGCGCGAACCGCGCGAGGGGGAACTCCTGGTCAAGCGGTCCGTCAAGGCGGGCCATGGCAGGAGCGTGCCGAAGGTCCTCGACACAAGCGTGATCATCGACGGGCGGATTGCCGACATCCTCGAGACCGGCTTCATCGAGGGACCCATCGTGGTGCCCCAGTTCGTGCTGGACGAACTCCGCCACATCGCCGACTCCGCGGATGTCCTTAAGCGCAACCGCGGCAGGCGGGGGCTCGACGTACTGAACCACATCCAGAAGGAACTTCAGGTGCCGGTCCAGATCAACGACAAGGACTATCCCAACATGGAGGTCGACTCCAAGCTCCTCCGCCTGACAAAGGCCCTGGAGGGCAAGGTGCTGACGAACGACTTCAACCTGAACAAGGTGGCGGTGCTCCAGCAGGTGCCGGTGCTGAACATCAACGAGCTTGCGAACGCGGTCAAGCCCGTGGTGCTGCCCGGCGAGGAGATGATGGTGCACGTCATCAAGGAGGGCAAGGAAGTCGGACAGGGTGTCGCTTACCTGGACGACGGGACGATGATCGTCGTCGACGGCGGCAAGAAGTTCATCGGCGAAACGCTGGCGGTCCTGGTCACCTCAGTGCTGCAGACGTCCGCTGGACGCATGATCTTCGCCAAGCCCAAATCCATGAACGAGCGGCAGGAGCAGAATGGCAACCGACTTCAGGCGCAACCCTGAGACCTACGCTCTGATTGTCGGAGCGGGATCGGGAGTCCGCTTCGGACGCAGCAAGGCCTTCTACGTGTGGCGGGGCGAGCCGCTGATTTCGTCGGCGGCTCGCCCCTTCCTGCGCAGCCGGGAGGTCGACGGACTCGTGCTGGTCGTGCGGGCGGAGGACGTGGCACAGGCCGAGGCACTCGCCCGCGCCATGCCCAAGCCGACGATCGTGGTGGCGGGCGGCGCGACGCGCAGCGCTTCGGTGCGCGAGGGGCTCGCCGCATTGCCAGCGTCCGTGCGACGCGTGGCGGTACATGACGCGGCCCGCCCGACCGTTTCGCAGGCCCTCGTCGAGCGGCTGCTCTCTGTCCCGGGCGCTTGCGCCATTCCGCGGTTACCGCTCCATGACGCCTTGCACCGCGACCCTGCGTTGGGTGGTGGCGCCGTGCCGCGGGAAGGCATCTGGCGCGTACAGACGCCCCAGGTCTTCGATCGTGATCTCCTCGTGCGGGCGCACCAAGGTGACCCCGAGGCGGCGGACGACGGTGAGCTCGTGCTGCGGCTCGGCGGCCAGGTGTTCTATGTGGAAGGCGAGGAGGGGAACCTCAAGGTGACGACGCCGGAAGACATCATGCGCCTTGACGGCGGGCTGGGCGCCCTGCGGATCGGGCATGGCTTCGACGTTCACCGGCTGGCGCTCGGGCTGCCGCTTATGCTCGCAGGCGTCGAGATCCCCTCGCCGCATGGTGCTATCGGCCATTCGGACGCCGACGTCATCTGTCATGCACTCATGGATGCAATCCTCGGAGCGGCCGGGCTGCCCGACATCGGGCACTTTTTCCCGCCGGGCGATCCACAGTTCGCCGGCGCCAACTCGCTTGACCTCTTGCGGCAGGTGGTCGAGAAGGTCAGGGAAGTTGGATATCGGGTCGGCAACGCGGACTGCACGCTGGTGCTCGAATCCCCGAAGGTGGCGCCATATCGTGAGCGGATGCAGGCGGCACTCGCTGAGACGCTCGGCGTCGCCGCGCACGGTGTGTCGCTCAAGGCCACGACCGCGGAGGGGCTCGGATTCATCGGCTCGGGGGAGGGCGTGGCGGCCTGGGCGGTGGCCACTCTTATCGATTGGCATCCGCCCAGCCCCAGCCCTGACGCATGAGTAAGCAGGGCCGCGTGCGGAGCAGGTTTGGGGGTACAGGCGGCAAAAGTTCACGAAATTTGGTCCTGGACAAGTCGGCGGCCATGTTGGAAGATCAGGGTGGCTGC
>JAJZQO010000023.1 GCA_021847575.1 Bacillota bacterium
CGCATTCTTCCAGTGGGCCCGCTCCGAGCGCCGGCCGGAGCTGCGGGTCGTACGGCCTGCGCCCTTGGCTGAGCACCAGGCGGTCCACTGAGCCAGGCATGTTTCTTGAAGCCCCGTACAGGCAGTGAACAGCCCAAGCGCCCATAAAGCCGGTGCGCCTGGGCTGTTCTCATCTTGCCGGAGTCCGGCAGGTTGAGGGAGCTTCCCGCGATACAGGCCTACGCTTCCCTGGCGGATAGCAAAGTCCGGCCGGGAGCCTGGCCGCGGTAGCGGTGGTCGAAGACCGAGCGGCCTACCCTGCCAGGAACTCGAGGGCGATAGCCGCGAGAGCCGCCGCGCCGAGGGGCAGTGCGCCCTCCTCGATGTCGAAGCGCGGATGATGATGCGGGAAAACGATGCCATTTGCCTCGTTTCGGCTGCCGAGCCAGAAGAAGCAGCCGGGGGCCACCTGCTGGTACGCTGAGAAGTCCTCTCCCACCATGGACGGCTCGGTCTGCGTCACCGCGTTCTCGCCAAGCAGGTTCGCGACGGCGGTCCGAACCCTTTGCGTGGTTGCCGGATCGTTGACGACGGGGAGGTAGCCCTTTTCGTAGTCCACGCGAGCGTCGGCCCCGTGCGCGTGCGCGATGCCCTGCACGGTGCGCTCCATGAGCTCGGCAACGAGCTTCTGGACCGACACGTCTTGCGTGCGCACCGTGCCCACGATGGTGGCTTCGTTCGGCAGGACATTGTCGGCCGTGCCGGCATGTATTTGCGTCACGCTGAGTACGACAGGCCGGAGCGGATCGATGTTGCGCGAGACGATCTGCTGCAGGGCGAGTACGATCTCCGCGACGACAGGGATCGGATCGATCGTGAGATGGGGCTGCGCCGCATGCCCGCCGCGTCCGGTGACCGTGATGGTGAAAGAGTCCGGCGCCGCGGTCACGGGCCCTGCCGCGATACCCACCTTGCCGGCCTCGAGCGGCGCCCAGAGGTGCTGGCCGACGAAGAAGTCCACGTCGTCGAGCAGGTGGAGTCCGACGAGCTCCTGTGCGCCACCGGGCGAAAGCTCCTCCGCATGCTGGAAGATGAAGCGCACTTCCCCGTGCAGCAGGTGCCGCATCTCGGCAAGCAGCTTCGCCGCCCCCAGCAGCATCGCCGTGTGTCCGTCATGGCCGCAGGCATGCATCACGCCGGGACGTTCGGACGCGAATGGTAGGCCTGTCTCCTCGGTGACGGGCAACGCGTCCATGTCCGCCCGGAGCCCGAGGCACGGTCCCGGCAGATCGCCTCGCAACCGGCCGAGGACACTGGTCGGAGTTGGCCTGGAGACCTCGACGCCTTCCAGGGTGCCAAGGATCTCCGCCACAAACTGCGCGGTCTCGATCTCTTGAAAGGAGAGTTCGGGGTGCCGGTGCAGGTGGCGGCGCCACGCCACCACCTGAGAGGCTTCGGCCATGGCTCGCTCAAGCAGGTCGACCTGTTCGTCCATGTGGCAGTTTCCTTTCCTTCCGATCTCCCTACCGCTCTGACGCAACTAGCCAGCCAAGCTGCGACGCTGTGGGGCAAAGACGTCGGCAAGGGCTTCGCCAAGCTCGTTGAACGCGATGACGACGAGGGTGATCGCTACCCCCGGCGC
This sequence comes from Bacillota bacterium, assembly GCA_021847575.1. GTDB lineage: Bacteria > Bacillota > Sulfobacillia > JAJZYS01 > JAJYTV01 > JAJZQO01. The sequence continues at coordinate 1,622 of JAJZQO010000023.1, forward strand.
CAGGGAGAGCCAGGGAGCCTGCAGCACGTACGTCTGGGCGGCCGACAGCATGCCGCCCCAGTCCGGCAGGGGCGGCTGCGCGCCCAACCCCAGGAAGCTCAGGGTGGCCTCCGCGAGGATCGCATCAGCCACGCCGACGCTGGCCAGGACGACGATCTGGCCCAGCACGTTGGGCAGGATGTGTCGCAGCGCGATGCGCCACTGGGATGCACCTACGGCGACGGCGGCCTCGACGAAGTTGCGCCCGCGCAGTTCCAGCGTGCTGCTGCGCACGACCCGTGCGTACTGGGGCCAGAAGCCGAAGGCGATCGCGACGATCGCGCTCTCGACCCCAGGGCGCAGGATGGCGACCAGTCCGATTGCCAGAAGGATGATCGGGAACGACCAGATCACGTCGGCCACGGCGGAGATCAGCGTGTCCACGACGCCGCCGAACAGTCCCGCAACAATGCCGAGGAGGCCGCCGAAAGCGGCACCGGCCAGAACGGCGATGAAGCCCACCTCGAGGGATACCTGCGCGCCCCATACGATGCGGGCCAGTTCGTTGCGTCCGAACTCGTCCGTGCCGAGTGGGTTGCCGGAGGACGGCGGCATGAGGGAACTCATCAGGTTTTGCTGATTGTATCCGTGCGCGAAGAGCAAGGGAGCCAGCAGGGCCAGAGCGACAAAGAGCGCGACGAAGGCGAGGGCCAGGAGCAACCTCAACCTGCGGCGCCACCAGCCTGTCCGGACCTTCTCGGCTTGCTGTGCGTGTTGCAGCAATGCACTACTCCCCTAATGGCTACTGGTAACGGATGGATGGATTGACCCAACCATAAGCGAGGTCCGCAATGAAGTTTGCAAGCAGCACCGATATGCCGAGGACCAGCATGGTTCCCTGCACGACGGTATAGTCGGAGTTCAGGATCGCTTGGACCATCAACTGGCCCATGCCGGGCAGCAGGAACACGAGCTCGAGCACGACCGATCCGGCGATGATGTAGCCGACGCGCAGGCCGAGCAGCGCGATGATGGGTATCACGGCGTTGCGGAAGGCGTGCCGCCACACGGTGCCGGAGGACGAGACGCCCTTCGCCCGCGCCGTTCGCACATAGTCGTTGGCCAGTACCTCCGCGATCTGGTTGCGCATCATGCGCGCGAAGATGGCGAGCCCGTTGATGCCGAGCGCAAGCCAGGGCAGGATCATCTGTCGGAACGAGCCCCAGCCTGCGCTGGGCAGCCAGCCCAGCCTGACAGAGAACGCGAGCACGAGAAGGATGCCTAGCCAGAAGAGCGGCACCGAGACGGTGACGCTCGTGATCAGGACGATCAGGCGGTCCAGAAAGGAACCGGTCCGCCTTCCGGCCGCGACGCCGAGCGGGATCCCGAGCAGGAGCGCGAGAACCGTTCCCCCTCCGCCGATGGTGAGGGTCACCGGCAGGGCGGACGCGATCAGGGACGCGACGGGCCTTTGCTCCATCATCGAGTAGCCGAGGTTCCCGTGGAAGAGCTGCAGGAGGAACCTGACGTACTGCTCGGGCAATGGGAGATTCAGGCCCCATTCGCGCGTGATCGCGGCGATCAGCGACGGCGTGGGGTGCAGTCCAGCCAGGAGCAGGGCAGGATTGCCCGGCGCCAGGTGGACGATCAGGAACGCTCCCAGGGATACGGCGAACAACTCGGGCAGGAGCACGAGTACGCGGCGGAAGGCGAACCCAGCCATGTTATCGACCCTACTTGCTCTGACTCACCCAGACGTCGTTCAGAACGATGTCGGTCGGGTGGATGCGGTAGCCGTGCACCAAGGCCGTGTTGACGGCCTGCAGCTGGTCAGGGTAGTAGATCGGCGCCCAGACGGCCTTGCCGACCAGGTAGTGCGCGAGCTGGTCCCAGCGCTGGACGTAGGCGTTCCAGCTCGGCGCGGCGTATGCGGCGTTGATCATCCGGTCGGTGGCGGCGTCCTTCCACATGAAGTAGTTGGGGTAGGGCATCTGGTTCGACTGCAGGAACCACTGCAGGATGTTCGGGTCCCACCATTCGTAGTGGTAGACGAAGAGCTGCTGCTTGCCCGACTTGAGGTAGGCGACCCAGCGCGCCGTCGAGAAGGTCTCGATCCGCGTGTGGATGCCGATCTTGGCCAGCATCGGCTGCACTGCCTCGGCGACCTGCGTGAGGTTCGTGTCGTTGCTGGTCGCGAGCGTGTAGGTGCCTGGCAGTCCGTGCGGGTAACCGGCCTTGGTCAGGAGCTGGCGGGCTTCCGTCACGTTGTAGGACATGGCCTTCTTGTCCTGGAAGTAGCCAGGCGTCGTGGGCGGGAAGTAGCCATAGGCGGGCGTGGCCATTCCGGCGAACAGCGCCTTGACGATCCCCACACGGTCGATCGCGTGGTTGATCGCCTGGCGTACGAGGACGTTGTTGAACGGCTTCGCCTCGGTGTTGAAGCCGAGGAAACCGAGGTTGTCGCCGGGCGCCGTGAGCACCTTGATGTTGGGGAAGCGGGCCGCCACCTTGGCGTCCGCCGCCGGCAGGTCTACGAGAATGCCGATTCCGCCAGTCTGCAGCTGCGTCAGGCGGGTGGCGTCATCCGGGATGATCTTCACGATTACCTTGCTCACGTACGCCGGGCCGTGGTTCGAGAGGTAGGGAGGAGCGCTGTTGAAGCCTGCGTAGCGCTGGAACACGTACTCCTCGTGCGGAACCCACTGGACGAGCTTGAACGGTCCGGTGCCCACCGCCACCTGCGTGCCATAGGTGTTGTTGCCCATCGGCCCGTACTTGAGGTAGGCGGTCGGGCTCTGCAGCCCACCGTAGGTGTTCGCCATGTCGAACAGGATGTCCGGGAAGGGCGCCTTGAGGACAAAGGTGACGGTGTAGGGATTGGGCGTGAGGATCTTGTTCGGATCGATGAAGTTGTAGGAGGCCGCGTCGGCGAAGTGGTACTTCGGGTTCAGCATGATCTGGAAGTCCTGTTTCACCGCATAGCTGTTGAACGGGGTGCCGTCCTGGAACTTCACGCCCTTGCGCAGGTGGAATGTCCACTCGAGCCCGTTCTTCGACTCGCTCCAGCTGGTGGCCAGAGCGGGCTGGAACTGGAACTTGAAGTTGTGCGTCAGCAGGGACTGGTAGTTGAGTTCAAGCCCCTCGGACCAAATCGTCTGGTTGACATCGAAGCTGTTGGTCTCCTGGGAGATGCCGACCGTCAGCGTGCCACCACGCTGAGGACCGCTGGCTGCGGACGCTGTCGTCGCCCCGGCAGCCAGAGCCGCCAGCATCGCCGCGGACACCAGCCCGCCGATAATGCGGGCCTTGTTCAGGGCCAAGATGTTCCCCCGCTTTCCTCCGACATAGTTTGAAGCCGCCGGGTTATGCCAACTCGCCTACGGACACCCGCCTTCTGACCAGCGACGGGAAATCCGCGGCAAGACCAACCCCGAGTCCAGGAGTCTCCGAGACGCGGAACAGCGGGGCTCGGATCGGTGAGTCCACGCCGTCCTTGGCAAAGAGCAAGGGGCCTGATGTTTCGAGGGACACCACCTCCGGACGTGCAGCGGCGATATGGGCTCCAGCCATGCTGGCGATGCCGGACTCGACCATCGAGCCGATCTGGACCTGAAGCCCCGCGCTCCCCGCGATGTGGATGAGCTGAAGCGCCGGCGACATGCCGCCGCACTTCATGAGCTTCACGTTGATCAGATCCGCGGCCCGCAGGCGGATGATGGACATGAGGTCGTGGGCGTCGTGCAAGGCCTCGTCCGCCATGATCGGCACGCCGACCCTTGCCCGCACCTCGGCCAGACCCGCGATATCCCATTGGCTGACGGGCTGTTCGATCCAGACCGGCTCGAACCGTTCCAAAGCGCGGATGCGCCGTACGGCCTCCGACGGTGTGCCCCAACCCTGGTTGGCGTCGATCTTGAGCGGGATTGCCGGACCCACCGCGGAACGGATGGCCCCTACGCGCGCCACCTCGTCGGCGACGCTGCCCTGGCCCAGCTTGAGCTTGAGACCACGGTATCCGCCCGCCACGGCGTCCGCCGCGCTCTCGGCCATCTCCTGCGGCGCGCCGAGGCTGACGACATGGTAGAGCTCGAGCTGTTCGGTGGTCTTGCCGCCATAGAGGCGATAGGCGGGAATCCCGTAGGCCTTTCCGATCAGGTCGTTGAGAGCGATCTCGAGCGTTGCAACCGCGGTGGGCACACCGCGGACGCGGCGGCGGAAGGCCTGCAGGGCAGGTTCGATGTCTCTCGGGTCCGCACCCAGGAGTGCGGGACCGAGTTCGCCCAGGAGAACCGCCAATGTCCCCTCGGGCGTTTCGCCGGTCACCTCGGGGTCGGGCACACCTTCGCCGAGGCCTTCGAGGCCGTTGTCCGTCACCACCCGGGCAACGATGGACGGCATCCTGTCCCACTGCGCGTAGGCGATGCGAAAGGGGGTCTTGAGCGGGAACTCGCAAAGCATGAACTCGACGCCGACTACTTTCATGAAAACCGAGTCCTCCCTTGGCATCGGGGCGGCGTAACCGAACGGTGGTATTAACGGACAGCGATTCGTCTGTATGATGAATAATCCTTCTCTGCGTCAAAGCGTGAAAGGAAAGTTTCTTTTGGCTGGTTTTCCAGCGTCTCTCAGGCGGGTGGAGGTCAGGCGGGCCCGCGGGACATTAGCCCGCGTGCGGCTTCCGTGCCCGATGGCGAGGGCCTCCGGTCGGGGGAGAAAGGCCCTGGGGCCGGCGTGTTGCAGGCGTCAGGGTCTTTCTGGTCCGGGTGATGGAGTGGGGTTGCGAATCCCTGCAGGCGTCGCACCCGGACGACCGCTGGAGGGTCTATGAGTCTCGATCACCTTTGGGTGGCGGTCGGCGGTCCCGAGGCCCGCTCCGACCGCCGGCGGCCGGGCGACCTGTTCCGTGTGGCGGCTTGGCCGCGTGCATGTTCAGGAACTTCGCTCCACGCCAGATCTCATCCGCTTCGTCCACGTTGCCCAGCACCGGATCGGGCGCCAGGTCGGCCAACAGCTCCGTCAGGATCTCGACGAGCGCGACAAGGGAGGCCTTGGAACCGAAGGAGCCGTGCGAAGTGACCGGCAGCCGCACCAGGCGACCTATGTCCTCGCTGTCGCGCGGGCCGATCTCGTCGGTGAGCAGCCAGACGCCACGGACCTTGTTCTTGACCGCGCGGAGCAGCTTCAATGTCGCCTCGGCGTAGCGGGGAAAGCAGATACCCACGACGACGTCGTCCGGCTGGGCGTCCCGCACGAAAAGCCACGCCTCGCCCGTCGCGGGATCGAAGTGCCGCACCTTGCCCAGCAGAATGTTCAGTTCCGTCGCCGCGTGGGCCGCAAAAGGGGCCGACGTGATGCTGCCGAGGAACACGCTGGTCCTGCTGGCCGCCAGATCTCGGGCCAGGTCTTGCATGTCCTGGCCGGCGAGCTGCTCCAGCCTGCCCAGGTTTTCGACCTCTTGCTGAATGACCCGCCCGACCACCGATGCCTGCGCCGTAACCGGGGCATGGTCGCGGGTAAGCTCCCAGACGAGCTCGCTGGCCGGCAGGCCCTGCTGGACGGTCCGCCTGAATCCGTTGTAGCCGTCGAAGCCGACCTGCTGCAGGCAACGCACGACGGACGCCGGACTCACGCGCGCCGCAGCGGCGATCTCGTCGACGGTCCGCCAGGCAACCTCGGGCAGGTGCTCGGCGAGCCACAAGGCGGTGTGGGCGAGGGATGGCGAGAGTCCTGGCGCCTTGCCGCGCAACAGGCGCTCCAGGGACGGCCACTGCTCAGACATGGCTCGCGGCAATTGGCGGCCGGTGTGGGGGACGTGGCAGAAGACCCTTGCGACCAGATAGGTGCCACCCTGCAGGCAACGCAAACACTCCTCACCCGTCAGGGTGTGCCGACATCGTAGGGCGCCAGCCTTCGCAGGTTGACGTGCGGAACTTCTGCGCGCGGCAGCGAACTCCTGTCCTGCGCCGAGCCCGCCCACGCCTGGGGCAGCTGGAGTCCCGTCGATGCTCCTTCCAGGCGCTCGAGTTCCGGGAGCCGGGACCACAGCCTGCCGAGGCCGTAGAAGACGGCCGTGACGGCGGCGACTCAGAACCCGACCGGTATGCCGGTGTCGTACGCGAAGACCAGCGAGAACCAGACGCTGAGGAGGCCGATGACCACTCCAATGCCCAGCGCCTTGGCGGGGCCGCGGCCGAACTAGCTGCCCGCCGCCGCGCCTGCACCCGCTGCTCCATGCCATCCATGTCCGCTCACGGCTTTCGTGAAGCCGTGAGCGTTACGCAATAGGCAGGGGACGATGCCGCCGGGAATACGTCGCCAGGAACAGAGTTCGCGGTTGAGCCAGGTCCAGTGCAAGAGCTAAGCCCGCGCCAGCGGGTGACATCCGTGCGCAACGGTATATCACCTGTATGGGTGATGGCCTTTCACTAATGCAAGGTGTCGAATGGATTATACGGGAGCTGGCCGGAGCGTACATTCGTGGCTACATGGCAGGGGCCGCATGGGCCATCTGGGGGTGGGGAGCAAGCATCTTCGCGTCACGCGCGGCCGGGATCTCAGGCATGTCAGAGGTGCAAAGGGAGGCCGGGACTTGGACGAGGCAGTGCAGCCGCGAGGCTGGCTCGGGGCATCTGCTTGCTTTCTGGCATCGCTAGCGCTGAGCGAGTTTGCCTTTATCGGTTTCATTGTCGTGGCAGCAATCGGTGTCGTGACGTTCCTCGTCCTATCCCGCTTCGGTGGCCGACCGTCCTCCAGCCCCGGGGTTGCGCGGACGACGGAGATGGTTCTTAGCGGCTTTACCGTCCTTGCGGCGCTTGTTTATGCCTTCCACTCCGGTGAGATTGTCGAGGGTGCCGTGGTGCTGCTTTGGGCGATCGTCTACGGGGCGTGGGCGTTGCGCACACTCGCGCCCGGGGTGTTGATCCGCCTTGCAGGCGAGCAGAGGACAGCGGTCGTGCCGCTGCTTGCCGCCGTCCTGAGTGCCGCCCTAGCATTTCTCATGGGCGGAGTCTCGCTCGCCTACATCCTGTGGCTCGCGGGCGTTGTTTCGCTCGTCCTGGCGCTTCGCCCCGGGGATTTGCCCCATGCTCTCGACCCGAGAAGACTCTGGCAGACAGGGGCTGCGCGCCTTGCGACCATCGGGGCGGCCGTCGCGGGTGCCAGTCTTGGTCTAAACTGGGCCACCTGGGTCGACTTCAACCCTGGCGTCTACGATCCGTACGCGAACTGCGACCCTACAACCGGATTCTGCATGGGGGACATCGTGGGAGGCAGCTACTACTCAGGCAGCCTGAGCGGGCACAGTCACGGCCTTGACCTTCTGCCTATGGTGCTTCTTACAGGTGCCCTCGTCTGGCTCGCCAGCGAACGCTCTGAAACACCGCAGCTCGGTGGCTGGCGGTGGCTGCCGACGGCAGCGCTGGTGGTGCTGCTCCTTTACGCGATCTGGAACAACTTCGCCAGCGAGCTCGGTCCAAAGGTATTTGCCGTTGCGCTCGTATTGATGGCGCTTGGGATGTATCGGCGGCAACGTCTGACGGCGGGCTCGACCGACGGGCAAAGTCTCGACACCGAGGGGGGCCGGTGAACCGACAACTCCGGCTGCCGGGCCGGTGGCGGCGGCGACAGGAACCCGTGGCGGTTTGTCCTATTGGAACGATGCGAAACGGGGGGGCTCGGATGGTTTCGACGCTTGCATGGCCTGCGTACTTTTGCAAGTCTCTCGTCTCAACTGCTCTGGTAGCGACCGTGCTGATGGCCGGTACGCCAGGGATGGCGTCAGCGGCGCCGCGTAGTGTCGTCGTGACCGCAGCCGTGTTTCCGGCGGAATCTTGCCAAGAGGGATCCGCGCAGAACACCCCTGGGGCCACCATTACCTGCAAAGGCGTCAATGACTTGTGGCTGACAGCGACAAAGGCGTACGCGATCTCTTTCGGGGGTTATGTGAACTCCACGGGTAAGGCAACGGGCGACCTGCAGTTCAAGGAGTGGTCGCCGTATGCGCACAAGCCGATTTACCAGCACGACTTCGGGCAGCAGCACCTGACAACCAACGGAGAGTGGTTCCGTGTGAGCGCCTCAGGGGTTCGCAACAAGCCTCGAGATTACTGGGCAGGCCTATACTTCAACGGCAAGGTGATCGGCTGGACCCCGGTCAACTGTATATCTCCCACGAAGTAGGGCTGCAACATCACCCTGGCGTCGCGTACGGGCGGACGCATAGCAAAGGTGCGGCGGGAGCGGCACTGCCCGACGTCGCGTGACAACAAACCCGCGAACGCTCCGCGCATTCGCCGCGCCAGGCCCGACACTTCCCCCACTTCCTCAGCCGCACCCTTTACCGTATCGCGGGCCCGCGCAAATCCTGCTGCGGGCTCGCTGCACGTTGGAGTCTCAGCCCATCTGTCAGCAATCATTGGCATCTTGCAGCCTTCCCGAATTTGGTCGGCGGCTCTGGGCTGCCTATGCCATGGCTTTCAGCGAAAGCTCTAAGTCCCGCAGGTAAGCCGACTACCAGCCCGCGCGACGCAGTGCCATGGCGGCGATGGTGGGTCGCCTGTTTGATCGCGCGAGTCAGGGGGATACCCGTGCCGCGTTTTCCCCCTCTGAGAGCCTGGACCACAGCCTGCCGAGACCGTAGAAGACGGCCGTGACGGCGGCGACGAAGAACCCGACCGGCATGCCGGTGTCGTACGCGAAGACCAGCGACAACCAGACGCTGAGCAGGCCGATGACCACTCCAATGCCCAGCGACTGAGCGGGCCCGCGGCCGAAGTAGCTACCCGCCGCCGCGGGACCCACCATGAGGCTGAAGCTGAGAAGCGCCCCCACCACCGGCACTGCGGCCGTCGCCGCGAGGGCCACGAGGAGCAGGAAGAGGATGTCCATGCGGCGGCGCGGGACACCCTTCGCTTCGGCGACATCCGGCGCGACGGAAGCGTAGAGCAGTGGCCTGTAGAGGATCGCGGTCGCGAGCAGGGCGAGCGCGAGCAGCAGCAGGATGCCGACCACGTCTGGGCGGCTGATCCCGACGATCTGACCGAAAAGCAGGGCGTAGACCTCCGGTGCGTAGGCGTTGCCGAGCGACAGGAAGAGCGCCCCCAGCCCGAGCGCCGCCGTCAGCACGAGCGCCGTCGTCTGGCTCTCGTGCCGGCGCGATGAGAGCGATGCGATGCCGAGGGCGCTCAGGCCGGAGAAGACGGCCAGGCCGACGAGCGTGTCGCCCCCCGCCAGTACGGCTCCCGCCGCGCCCGCGAAGCTGGCGCGCGGGATGGCGTGCGCCGCGAACGACGCGCCGCGCAGCACGACGAAGAACCCCACCGACGCCGAGAGAACCGCCACGGCGCTGCCGGCGATCCAGGCGTTGACCATGAAGTCTGCTGTGAAGAGGCCTGACGGAAACAGCACGTGGAGGAGATGCATCAGGGCACCTGCCTTGTCGCGGGCTCTTGACGGGTTCGCCGGCCGATGCGCGAGAGCAGGTATTCGAGCAGGACGATCATGACGATGAAGAAGCTGACCGGCCAGCCGCGGTCGAGCGGCGGCCAGGCGTAGCTCTGGTAGGCGAGGGCGACGCCGAGCACGACGGCCAGAAGGCCGAGCAGCACCGAGAGCGCAACCGCCTCGCCGACATGACGCGTCCAGCGGACGGCGGCGGAGGCTGGCCCGATCAGGAGCGCCGTGCTGAGGAGGGCACCCGCCACCAGCGCGGACTCCTCGACGGCAACGGCGATGGCCAGCATGAACAGGAGGCTCACCGCGGTGGTGGGCACGCCGGCCGCCCGCGCGACCTGCGGGTTCACGGTGGTGAAGACGAGCGGGCGGTAGAGCACGGCGAGCAGCAGCAGGACGAGCACGGAGAAGAGCGCGACAGGGCCTGTCACGCCGGGGTCCACGGTGAAGATCGAGCCGAACAGGATCGCCACCGGCCCGCTGCCCGGGTTCGGCCGTTGCGTCATGAAATAGAGCAGGAGGGCGCCGATGCCCAGCATCAGCGAGAGGACGATGCCTGTCGCGACGTCGCGTTCGCGTGCACGTTCGCCCAGGGTTTCGATGCCGAGGCCTCCCAGCACGCCGACGCCGATGAAGCCGTAGAGGGGCGAGATGCCGCCGAGGTAGGCAGCGGCGGCACCGGTGGTGCCGATGTCGCCGAGCGCGTGGCCGGAGAAGCTCTGGCCCCGCAGTACGACGAAGACGCCGACCGCCCCGGATGTCGCGGCGACGAGGCTGCCGATGACGAGAGCCGTGCGGGTCGCGCCCAGGGTCAGGAGACTCGCGATGAAGGCGGCCATGGCATCTCTCCTAGGCGTCGCAGGTGGTGCAGGTCAGGGCCTCCACGTCCGGGCCGCCTACGACGAGGATGCGGCCGTGCACCCGCACGACGTCGATGTGGTGGCCGTAGAGCTGGCCGAGGACGTCCTGGCGCACCACCTCGTCGACCGTGCCGAGGGCCGCCTGGCCGCGGGCCAGGTAGAGGATACGATCCATGACGCCCAGGATGGGATTCATGTCGTGGGTCACGAGGAGGACGGTGACGCCGCGCTCGTGCGCCACCCTGCCGACGAGCGCAACCACTTCGTCCTGGCTGCGCAGATCCAGGTTCGCGAGCGGCTCGTCGAGCAGTACGACGCGCGGCTCCGAGATGAGGGCGTGCGCCACGAGGAGCCGTTGCAGCTCGCCGCCCGAGAGGCGGCCGACGGGCTGGTCGGCGTAGCTGGACGCGCCGACCCAGTTCAGGGCCTCGTCAACTTTGGCCCGCCGGTTCCTGCCGCCGAGCGAGAAGCCCCAGCGGGCGCCGTCGAGACCGAGCGCCACGAGGTCCCGGGCCGTAAGGGGCAGGTCCGGGTCGGGCGTGTAGCTCTGCGGCACATAGCCGACCAGACTGCGCGACGCCTGCGCGTCGTGCCCGCCGATGCGTACCTTTCCCTGGTCGGGCCTGAGCAGGCCCAGGATGATCTTGAGCAGGGTCGTCTTGCCGGCCCCGTTCGGTCCGATCACGCCGACGAGCTCACCGGGACGCAGGCTCAGGTCGATGCCCTGCAGCACCGGCCTGCCGCCGAGACTCACGCGAACGCCCGCGAGCTCCAGCACGGGTTGTGCCTGGCCCGCCACCGGCTGAAGGTTCCTCATGGTGCCAGCACCTCCGACTTGTGTTTCGTGATCGCGGCGTCGAGTGCGGTCGTCTCGGCGAGCATCCAGCGCTGGTAGTCGTAGCCGCGCGGCATCGTTTCGTAGACGCCGACCACCGGAACGCCGTGCTGGCGGGCCAGCTTCAGCATGGACGCGGTGGTCGGCTCCACCGCCTGGAAGTTGTAGACGAGAGCCGAGACCTGGCGGTGGGTGATGAGAGACTCAACGTGCGTGACGTCCTGCGGCGACGGATCCTCGCCGTTCATCACCGCGAGCTCGAAGGTCCAGGGCGTCGCGATGTGGAGGTCGCCCGCCTTCAGGAGATAGTCTGCGACAGGTTCCATCGGCGCCACCCACGCGCCCGCGGCAGTGGCCCTGAGGCGTGCGACAGCCTGGCGCCACGGCGCGAGGGAGCGGTCGAAGGCGGCGAGGCGCTGCCTGAAGTAGTCCTTGTGGCTCGGCTCGAGCTTCGCGAGCGCCTGGGCGATGCGACCCGCGACGGCCTGCATCGTTCCGGGGCGGTACCAGAGGTGCGGGTTTGGCGTGCCCTGCGGCGTCCGAACGATCTGCGCGGCGGTCAGGACGATGCGTCCCGGGCTCGGCGAGGCGGCCTCGAGGCTCTGCATGAAGCTGTCGTAGCCGAGGCCGTTCTGCACGATCAGCGCCGCCTTCGCCACTTCCTCCGCGTCGACGGTGCTCGCCTCGAAGGTGTGCGGGTCGGTGTTCGGGTTCACCATGATGCCGACGGCCTGGACGTAAGGCCCCCCGATCTGCGCAAGCACGTTCGCGTACTCGTTTTCGGCGCCGACCACGAGCAGGGCCCGCCCCTGCGCGGGCCCCTGCGCAGCGGGCTGACCGAAGACGAAGACGAACGCCACGGCCAGCCCGGCCAGCAGTACGACGAGGCCGCCTACGATGATCAGGCGCCGCAATCTCATAGCGGCGGCACATCCTTGCCGCGGCCGGATGCGCCCCGGCAGGCCGGGCAGACGCCGAACGCCTGCAGAACGTGATTTTCCATACTGTAGCCGACGCGCTCCACCGCACGTGCCACCGCACCGTCGTCTTCCAGGCTGAAGACCTCGGTGCGACCGCACACGCGGCACGTCACATGGTGGTGATGGCCCGCGGTGAGGCAGAGCGTGTAGACCTCCGCGTCGGGAGCGTGCAGGCGCTCGACCAGCCCGCAGGTGCGCAAGAGCTGCAGGACCCGAAACACGGACGCCCTGCCGATGCCCGGGTCTGCCTTGGCGACTTCCGCCGTAAGCTCGCTCGGGGTGAACGGATGGCCGAGCGATGCGACCACCTGCAGGATCGTGCGTCTCGGGAGCGTGTGGCGAAAGCCCTGCCGGGCCAGGGCGCTCTCCATCAGATCGAGCGGGTTGCTGCGCTCCGGCTCACCCGTCACCTCATCACCACCCATAAATGAGACCGAGTATCATGATGATACTATGTATCAGACGACACACCACGTCAAGAAGTAGTGTCTCCCTGTACATGGTGAAGATCGTATCGTCGACCATCCCATGCCCAAGCGGCGACGCATGAGCGCATGTTTTGAGAATTAGACAATGATCAAAATAACAAGCCATCGCCCTTCGGCTCGCCTTTCTCTCCCTGGGCATGTCGAGCCTGAAGCGGAGGGACGTCTGAGCCGGTGGCCCGTCAGCCCCGCCTGACGTTCAACCTGCCTTGACCCATGTTCGGCCGCCGTCGCTGGTCCGCAGCATGATGCCCTGGTCGACGGCGAAGCCGTGCGAGGGGCTGACGAAATCCAGTTGCGTCACGCCCTCGAGACTCCTGTCCGGCGTGACAGACGTCCAGGTTCTGCCGCCGTCGGCCGTCCGGAAGACGGTCTTGCCGTCCGTCGCGACGATGTGGCCTTGGTCGACGATGCTGTAGACGAGCTGCATCCCCTTGCCGTACACAGGCGTTGTCGGCGTCCACGTGACGCCGCCGTCGGTCGTCTGGTAGAAGACGGTCGGCAGTCCGGGATTGCCGAAGCGCACGGGCAGCACGCCGCCGGAAGGGCCGAAGAAGGACGGCGGCATGCTCTGGGCCGCACCGCCCTGCGCCGAGAGGCCCGCGGGAACGGGCAGGGGCTGGCGACGCCACGTCCTGCCACCGTCGGAGGTGGCGTCAAGCAGGATGGAGTTTGCTGCCCACTCGCCAGTCAGCCAGCCGTGCGTGGGGTCGCGGAAAGCGAAACCGCTCTTGTCGCCGGCAAAGATCAAGGGCGGCGTCCACTTGGCCTGAGGGCTTCCGTTGGCCACGACCCGCCAGTGGGCGCCCCCGTCCCTCGTCCTGAGGAGTGCCACCCCTTCGCTGCCCGCCGCGGCGCCCAGATGGAGGAGGAGGTAGCCGGTGCTGCCACTCAGGAAGCTCACCTGCGGCTGCCCAGTCAAGCTGATCCGAGCCCGTCGCCATGTCGCGCCGCCGTCCGTCGTGCGGTAGACCCACGTGCGGCGGTCCGTGGCCACTGCGAGCCAGGCGTCGTCTGGACCCGTGGCCGCGATGGCGCCATTGTAGGGCGGCGCTGCGGGCAGACCCCTGGGCGTCGCGTCGAGCCATTTCCGTCCGCCGTCCGCCGTCCTCAAAATGTGGTTGTTCGCGCCAAGGGTCCAGCCGGCCGACACGGTCAGCATGTCGACACTCTGCAGCGATGTCGCCGGTGCCGGCACGCCCCGGCCGCTGATCTCACCAGACCGCGTGCCCTGCTGCCGCTGCTGGGCGGGATGCCCCGTCGCGACATCCGGAGCGAGTCGCTGGCCGACGAGTGCAAGGACCACGAGCCCTGCGGTGAGAGCGCCCGCTCCCACCCACCAGAGGCTCGGCCGAGGCCGGCGGGATGCGCGGCGACTGTCGGGGGCAGCCGCAGCGAGCGAGCCGAGGATGCTGCGGCGCGCGCCATCCGGCAGCTTCTGCTCCGCGAGCGACCGGTAGCGAACGCGCCATTCCTGTTCGTTCATCAGGTTTCGTCCCCCTTCGGGAAGGCGGCGTCGCCCTCGTGGAGTTCACTGCGCAGACGCGCGAGGGCACGGTGGAGCGTCACGCGAACCCAGACAGGCGAGCGCCCAAGCTGCGATGCCGCTTCCTCAACCGGCCTGTCCTCTACGATGCGCAGGATGAATACCTGGCGCTGCGCCAGGGGCAGGAGGCCAAGGCTCGCCTCGAGGTCCATGCGGGTCTCCTGGCCTGGGTTCGCGGCGGCGCCGTCCCAGGGCACCGGCGACGCCTCTGTCCGCGCAAGCCGCCAGGTGGCGCGCAGATGGCCCGCGATGCGGTGGCGGGCGATGGCGAAGAGCCACGTCCGTTCGGATGACCGGCCCCTGTATCGCTCCCAGCCTCCGAGGACGGCGAGGAAGACCTCCTGAACCACGTCCTCCGCAGCCGCCGCATCGCCGAGCGAGTAGCGCGCAAAGCGGTAGAGCTCGTCGGCGTACCGCTCGAAGAGCCGCTCGGCGGCCTTGGCCGGGGACTCGCGGTCCGTCATGCCCCCACGCGTTCCGACCAGACGCGCGGCGGGGCATGCTGCTCAGGCGTCACGCGCGCACCTCCTTGCCCGGTAGTCGCACCGTGATGCCCTGGCGTTACACACAGCGGAAAAAACGCGTCGCGAGGACCATAGACCGGCCAGGGCAGCGCATGACGTGCGCCTGCCCAAGGTCTCGGCGCAGAGGAAGGCGCACTGCCGGGCTATCGCTCGCCGAGGCTCTCCACGACGAAGCCTCAGCGCGCTAGAAGTTCACGGCGTCATGATTTGTCTCCGCGACATGGTGCCGCGAATAAGCCTCCCGGCGAACCGCTCCCGCCATGCGCCGTTCGGTATCCCGCCACGACGGCGCGCGAATATGGCGACGTCGCTGTCGACAACTGCGTTGGCCCCGCATGCCTACGGGGCCAACGCTTCGCGCCTGATTGCCAAAGTCCGTGAGCGCCCAAGGACTTCAGAGCTGCATGCCGGCTCCCGGCAGGGCCGTTTGGAAGTGGAACGCCCCGAAGAGCAGGCCGGCGATCAGCAGAAGCCGAAAGGCCTGCCAGTACTGGAGTTCATGCAGGTCGAACAGGTCGGGAATCGTGATGTTCCACAGCCACATGAGGATACCGGCCGAAACAAAGACCAGCACGACCCAAAGCAGGATTACACCTAGCCCGATACCTGCCACCATGACTCCTCCTCGCGTGGGATCCAGATGCTCCCATGATAGCTCCAGCGATCCTGCCTGCAACGAACCGGGACGCGCGGCCCGGCAGGCGAAAAGTCGTCCGTCGGCTGCGGCCCCGCCGGCAGGACCGCACCCGGCTGCCCGCATGCCATGAGACAGGCGAGCCGTCTTCCGCGTCTCGTTGCGCCTGGTTTCAGAGAGGACGATCGCATGATCATGGAGCGCGACGCTGTCGGGCATGCGCAAGCGGCCGCCGAGACCTATGCCTCGGCGGCCGCTTGCGCTCCTGCATCCCTCAGCTCTTGTGCGCGGGGCAGGTCCTGATGCCGAAAAGCGTGTAGAGGGCGCAGAACCCGGTGGCCGCGGTGACGAGCGCGATCGCCGCCAGGATCCAGAGGACCCAGGCGAGCGCGCCATGCTGGCCGAGAGCCAGGGCACCGAGGATGACAGCGACGACGACGCGGATCACGCGGTCCCAGGATCCCTCGTTCCGTTTCATGTACAGCACCTCCGCTTGTGCGCAGTATGACACGATCGCCCGGCCTGTGTCTGTATGAAAGCGTACAAAGGTGTTTGCGGTTGCAAGCGCCAGCGCGGTGCACTGCCCGAGCAGACGTCAGGACAGCAGCTGCTGGAGCATGTCCGGGCGCAGCCTGATCACCGATCCGCGGTCGTAGGACACGGCGCCCTGCCGTCGGAGATCCGCGAGATGCATGCTCACCTGCTCGCGCGTCGTGAAGATGCGCGCCGCGATCTCCTGGTGCGTGAAACGGCCATTCAGCAAGGCGAGGCCGTCCCTTTCGTTTGATTCGTCGGCGAGGCGCAGCAGGAAGCGGATGAGCCGATCCCGCACCGACGATGTCGAGAGTTCGTGCACCTGGCGTTCAAGCTCCGCGAGGCGGTGGGTGAACATCTCGAGAAGTCGCCAGAGACCCTCACCCTTTGCGAAGGCGTCGAGATCCTCGAGTCCGATGCGGGCCACCCGTGCGTCGTTGAGCGCGATCGCCTGTTCCTGCCGGGCGCGCACTTCGCAGAAGCAGAGCTCGCCGAACGCCTCGCCGGGTCCGTAGTCCTGCAGGATGTACTCCTGCCCGGCGGCGCCGACGGTGCTGGTTCGCACCCGGCCGAGCAGCACCAGGTAGAAGTGGTCTGTCGGGTCACCCATGCGGTAGATCGGCTCGCCCGCGCTGAAGGCAAGCGGCCGGGCGTGCGGCAGGCGCACGGAGAGCTCCCGCGCGAAGGCCGTCAAGGCGCCGCACTGCCCGTGCTCCGACAGCCTCAGCTCCACCGTCTCCCGTCACCTCCCCAACTTGGCATCAAGGCCCCTAAAAGAGACTCTGCGGCGGTATCAGCGCGGCGTGCAGGCGCCACGTCCAGATGGCGAAGGCGCCGCGTGACACAGAGGCATTCGGGCGGAAGGTGCCATCCGGATAACCCAGGACGACGCCGTCCTGCGCTGCGGCATCCACGTAGCCCTGGAACGCGGCGGGGATGGACCCCGCGTCCTTGAACGTGGAGGTACCCGACGCGGCTGCGAGACCGAAGGCCCTCAGGAGCCAGGCGGCCAGCTGGGCCCTTGTCGCAGGGCTCGAGGCGGCGAAGCCGTCGCCCGGTTGGACGACTCCTTGCGCGTATGCCCATGCGGACGCCGGCTCTGCCCACAAGGGCACGCCTGCGATCGCAGGGGCGCCCGAGGTGCCGGGCGACCCTATGGCGCGGTAGAGCATGGTGATGGCCTGCGCCCCGGTGACCAGGGCGTCCGGCCGGAAGGTGCCATCCGGGTAGCCCTGGACGAGTCCAGCCACCTGGTCGGCGTCCACGTAGTACTGGCTCGAACTGGACGTCCCAGCGTCGCGGAAAGGCGCCCGGGACAGGCGGTAGGTGCCCACCGCCTTGCCTGTCGACCCGTCCGTTACCTCGACGCGCGTCAGAGAGCCGCTGGCTGGTGCCGCGATCAGGTGGCTTCCCTGGTAGGAGGGATTGCCGAGGTTGGCCTGGCTGCCGTTGTACCAGTATGAAGAAACGTAGGACTCGCCCAGGTTCTGGCCCTCGACGTACAGCGTGCCGCCGTCCATGTAGGCGCCTGTGACCACTGGTGCCGAACCGGTCGTGAAGGACCACGTCTGCTGGAAGGGCTGCGTGGAGCCGTCCGAGAGCGTGATGGTGCCGGCCATGCTTGCGGTGTAGGACGTATCGTACTGCAGAGGCTGGTGCGGGAAGAGGGCTATCGAGGTTCCCATCGACTCGCCCGGGTAGGTCGGGTTCGCGTCCTGGTAGGTGGCGTTGTCGACGAGGTAGGTCGGCACTTCGGTCGCACCCCGGCTCAGGGTTGCCTGGGAGACCTCAACCGACTGCACTTGTCCGGGGTCGAAGGTGAGGCTGACCGGGTAGCCGGACTCGGGCGACGACTGGGTCTGCGCGGCTGGGGCGATGCCCGCGAGGGGGTCGGGGTCTTCACCGAGGAAGGCGACGGGCACGCCGGTCTCGCCGTTCCACGGGAATTGCCACGACACGGTGGTCGCGGGGTCGAAGCCTGTGTCCATATCCATGACGTAGGCGGCCTGTCCGAATGCGTCGCTCGTCGGACTCTGGGCCAGGCCCGCGCCCAGGGCGGTCATCGTCGGGTCGAGCAGCCCAAAGCGGTGGAACGTGGTGTCGAAAAGGCCCAGCAGGCTGTAGGGACCGCTCGCCTCGCCCGTCACCATCACCTCGTTGCCGCCGGCGACGGCCGAATACGCCGCATCCCGGTCCTGCGGCCAGAGGCCAGTGTAGCCCTTGGCCAAGGAGTTCGGCTCCGTATGCATGCTGACGTTCGCCGGGAAGAGGCTCTGGTTTTGCACGAAGTACTGTGCGTGCGCTTGGCTGGCCGCCTGCAGTGCGGCGTCGTAGCCGACCGTGGACAGCTGCAGCTGATGGCGCACGTAGTCGAGGACGCGTTGCCCTTCGAGGCTTGCGAGGTTCTCGGACGGCAGGGAGGCCGCGGCGCCTGGGGCCACGGAGAACTGCAGATTCTCCACAAGCGGGTTGGAGCCGGGGGACGCGACGTTGATCGTCGCCGTGTAGCTGCCGGCGGCGAGAGGGGTCGGCCACGGATAGACGCAGCCCTGCTGCTGCTGGTCGTAGGGCATGGCGATGACCTGGCCCTGGAACTGCAAGGTGCAGGCGAGACTCGAGCCGGGGTCCGGCTGGGCCTGCAGCGAGAAGATCGGTGTGGCGACAAGCAGCGTCACGCCGTTCGGGCTCGGGTCGTAGTAGCTGAATGCGGCCCTTGCGCTCGCGATGGGCATCAGGGCGACGATCAGCAGCGTCAGGAGCGGCAAGGTGCGTCGCATAACGGGCCTCCCTGCATGAACCGGTGGGTTCGGGGCGGCGGCCAGCGACAGGCCCGTCGCCGACAGCGAGCGGTCGGGAAGTCCAGGACGGCCTGATGCTGCCGAGGCGTTCCGATCAGGATTCCGTGGCCTTGACGCGAACCCTGCGCTCGCCCTGCTGCCACTTTCGACCAGCGCATCCGAGGACCCCGGATTCACGCGGTGCGGTGCTCCGCCGTCGCGAGCAGGAGCGGCCTGATGCTGCCGACGGCCAGCACGAGGAGCAGGGCGCCAAGGCCGAGGCCGAAGGTGAGTCCGACATGCGCCGCCGCGTAGCCGATCGGCAGCAGCAGAAGAGCCCCGATGCCGTTGCCGAGTCCGAGCGCGACGCCCGAACCGAGGCCAGGGTTCTCCTTGAAGACGTCCTGCCCGATCAGGCTCGTGACAGGACCGGTGCTAAAGAGGCCGATGCCGAGAAGGGCGAGTATCGGCCAGAAGGCGGCGCCGTGGGCGAAGGGCAGCATGCTGAGCAGGATCAGGGAACCGATGGACGAGCCCCAGAGCACGATGGCGCTGCCGAGACGGTCGCGCAGGAGTCCGCCGGCCAGATTGCCGATTATGCCAATGCCGATCATTGTCGTGACCAAGGAGGCGCCGAGCACCAGAGAGCCCCCGGCGCGGTGCCAGAGCAGCGGTACGAGCGTCGTTACGGTGGATATGGCTCCGGCGCGGAGACCCGCGAACGTCGCGAGGGCGAGGGCGGGCCGGAAGTGCTGACGGAACCCGACGGGCGCCAGCTTGGCTGTGCGCTTCGGCAGCGACGGCACGACCCGGATCAGCCATGGCCATGTGACGACGACCAGCACGCCGACGAGCCAGAGGCGACTGAGGCCGAACGACGCCACGATGAGCGTGGCGACGAGCGGGCCGATGGCGCGCCCGAACTCCCCGCCCACCATGAAGATCGACATTATGATGCCAGGACGCTTGCCCGCCAGACTGCGAACCACCGTCATGGCCTGAGGGTGGAACAGCGTCGAGCCGATGCCTGCCAGGAAGAGGCCTGCGGCTGTGCCGGCGTAGCCGCCCGAGACCGCCACAAGGGCGACCCCGACCACGGAGAGCAAGGGGCCGCCGAGCGCGAGCCAGCGACCGCCGATGCGGTCGGCGAGGAGGCCCGAGAGCGGTTGCACCATCTGACCGAACATCAGAATCGTGACAAGGCTCGTGAGCAGGAAGAGCGGGACGTGGCGCTCTGTCGCTATGGCCGGCAGGATGCCCGGAAGATAGTTCGCCAGGGCGTCGTTGTTCAAGTGGGCCCAGATCAGTGCAGGAAACGCCGTGCGGTGCCCTTCGACCGGCAGGCCTCGCCCTGCCGGTACGGTCGTTTGAATCATCGCTTGCTCCTTGTGTGACGCAGGGCGCCTTGGCGTGCGTACAGCGGGCCGGTCAAAAGCGCAACACGTTCATGATAGCGTTTAAATGGGCCCAGGTGGGCCAACGGAGCCAAAGTTGGGCGGATGCCGGGCCACTTGCGGCGCGGTCAGGTTGACTTGCCGTGGCCGCCGGGAATGTTAAACTGACTGCGGAAGCGGGGGATTTTTTGTGCTGACCACGGAACAGGTCTACGAGGAGCTCAAGAGCATCATCGACCCCGAGATCGGGATCGATATTGTCAACTTGGGCATGGTTTACGGTGTGGAGGTTTCCGAGGACGGGCGCAAGGTGCATATCGACATGACGCTCACCACCATGGGCTGCCCGCTCTACTCCCAGATCGAGCGCGGCATCCAGATGCAGCTCGGCCAGCTCGGGGCGGAGGAGGTCGACGTGACGCTTGTCTGGAGTCCGCCCTGGTCGCCGGACCTGATGTCGGAGGACGCGCGCACGGCGCTCCGCTACCTCTTTTAAGGATATCCCGGGCACGAGGGCGGGAGCCAAGGCGTGCTCCCGCCAGGCAACATGCCTCGGGTTCGATGCGCGACCCAGGGGCTCGGCCGCACGCCGCCATGGGACCCGCGGGTTTCGCGAAAGGTCCGGGACGTGGTAGCCTTACGTCATCAGGAGGTGCCCATCCTGCGCAGAAACGTTTTCATCGGAGTCGGCCTCCTGCTCGTGGGGCTGGTGGCCGGCATTGGCATCGCGCCCGTGGTGCGGGCTACGACGCAGCCTGCGTTCTCGGAGTCCTTCCCGCTCCTGCAGGAGATCTACCAGACGATCACCCAGAACTATTACACGCCGGTGGACAACTCCAAGCTGGTCCAGGGTGCCATCAACGGCATGACAGGGGCGCTCAACGATCCGTACACCGTCTACTACACGCCGTCGGAGTACCAGCAGTTCACCCAGCAGGTGAACGGGCAGTACGCCGGCATCGGCGCCGAACTGGACCAAGTCGCCCAAGGCGTCGAGGTGATGACCGTCTTCCCGGGGACGCCAGCGGCCAAGGCCGGCGTGCAGACGGGTGACATCTTCATCAAGGTGAACGGCAAGTCCACGAGCGGCTGGTCGGCCGACGCGGTGGCGAATGCCGTGCGCGGCGATGCGGGCACGAAGGTGACGATAGAGTTCCAGCGCATGACGCGCGACTACACCGTCACCCTGACGCGCGCGCTGATCACCATCCCGACGGCCACCGCGAAGATGCTGCCGCACGGCATCGGGCTGATCACGCTCTCGCAGTTCTCGCAGAACGCCGCGAGCGCGTTCCAGTCCGCACTGCAGAGGCTGCAGCAGTACCACCCGAAGGCCTACATCCTCGACATGCGCAACAACCCGGGTGGCTACGTCGACCAAGCGGTGGGCATTGCGCAGGACATCATCCCGCAGGGCAAGGTCGCCACCCTGGTGGGCAAGAACTACCCGGCTCAGGCCTATTCCTCGCAGAGCGGCAAGTCGCTCGGCGTGCCTCTCGTGGTGCTGGTCAACGGCGGCACCGCCAGCGCGGCGGAAATTCTGTCGGCGGCGATCGTGCAGAACCACGAAGGACGGCTGATGGGCACCCAGACGTTTGGCAAGGGCATCGCGCAGCAGGTGATGCCGATGCAAGACGGCGGCTACCTCAAGATCACGATTGCCCAGTGGATGACGCCCAACGGCAGCAACATCGAGCACAAGGGCATCACGCCAAGCTACATCGTCACAGGCTCGCAGGCGCCTTTGGCCGCGGCCCAGGCATCGCTCGGCGGGCTTACCAGCATGCAGGCGACCGTCAGCGTCGGATCGCGCTGGCTGACGGCGGCCGGCCAGCAGGATCCGCTCGGCCACGCACCGGTCTTGCAGGGCGGTCAGCTCTACCTCTCCGAGACCGCCATCGAGCAGGCAACCGGGGCGCTGGTGAACTACGTGCAGAACGCCAAGACGTTCGAGTTGACGCTCGGCAAGGACACGCTCGTGCTGCCGCTCGGCAGCACGCGAGGAACTCTGGACGGGCGCAGCCTACGCGTCACACCGGCCCAGGAGATCTCCGGCGCGCCGATGATCCCGCTGCAGGACCTGGAGCAGTCCTTCCACGTCAAGAGTCTGAGCCTTGGCAACGGCAGCTACCGGCTGACCACCACCTACTAGCGCTCAGCACAGTGCGAGGCGGCCACCGCGTTTTTCGCGGCCGGCCGCCTCGCACTGTCTCCCTTACCGGGTCAGGGTCACATGGTCGGCGTCGACGCTGCCGTCCCCTTGGATGAGGCCCTGCACCTGCGCGGAAAGGCCGACGGCGGGAGCGCTCGGCGCGTCTGCCCCCACGCCCGTGATCGTCGTGCCCTGACTGAGATTCACCTGGACGAGATCGCCGTCCCCGAGCGCCGGCAGAAGTGCAGCCAAGGCGCTTGAACTGCCGAGCCGCACAGTGAAGCCCTGCTGGCCTGCGGTCACGATCGTTCCCGTGAGGTCGAACGCGTAGGGCGACGCCACATCCACCTGGGCGGAGGGAGTCGTGGAGACCGAGACGTGCGCCCAGAGCAGGTACGCCGGCCAGGCGTCGACAGGCAGGCTGGCGCTGCCCAGGGTGATCGTTGTGCCCGAGCCGATCGTCAGGGCGAAGCCCGTGTCGAGATAGAGGGTCTTTGGCGTCAGGTCGGCGACATCGCCGACAAGCGGGTTGGGCGCGGCTGCGGCCAGATCGAGGACCAGCGGGGATGACCCGTCCTTGCCGACGAAGACCGCGACGAGGTCGCCTGGCTGCAGGGCGTAGACATCGGCCAAGGCCGCGCCGCGGTAGACCAGACCTTGCGCGGCGAGGTCCAGCGTGCGCGAGCCGATGCCGACGGCCCCAGCGGGACCACCGAGGGGGCTCTCGGCTGCAAGTGCCGTGTCAGCCGGCGGATAGGTCGCCGCGAGGGGCCCCGCGACGATTCCGGGCGCGCCCGCGGCGCCGTGGACAAAGGCGATCGCCCGCAGGAGCATCGCGGCCCACTCGGCGCGCGTGACATCGGCGAGCGGCAGGAAGTCACCCTGGACGGTACCCTCGACGATGCCGTCATGGCTGAGCGCTGCGACGTCGCCCTGCGCATAGCCGGGGATCGACGCGGCGTCGCGGAATGCGGCCCGCGAGGCGGCGGGTACAACCTTGAAGGCGCGCGCCAGGAGCGCTGCGGCCGCAGCGCGGTTCAGCGGCAGCCTGGGCTCAAGGTAGCCGCCCGCCGTGCCCTTGAGGATGCCTGCGGCCACGGCTGCGGCCACATCCGCACGCAGGGAGGGGCTTACGGCTCTCAGGTCGTGGAAAAACGGCAGAGCGGCGGCAGGCAGTGCGAGCGTACGGGCCAGCGTGGCAGCCGCCTGCTGGCGGCTCACCGGCCGCGTAGGCGCGAAGAGACCGGATCTTTCCCCGTGCAGCACGCCGGCGGAAGAGAGAATCGTGACATCGGGAAAGGCCCAGCTGGCAGGTGGAACGTCGCGAAAATGGATGAGAGCAGCCAACGCAAGGGCGAGCATGGCAAAGCCTCCATGTCGACGTGGTTAACACCATCATTCGACATGAATGGGCCAAATTCCTGGAAAAGGGGGACAGCCGCAGGCTGTGCGGTGGTGAGCGAGCCGGACCGCGGGGAGCCTGGCGGCTCGGGCCGAGCCATGCGGCGCACGGACGGGGCCCAGAGGGGAAACCTGCTCAAACGCCGTGCGCGAGGTGCGCTGGCAGTGCTGCGGCCCGCTCGTGCCGCAGCACTGCCAGCGGCCTTGTGTGCAGCATCGCCGCGACTAGGTCCACGAGGCGCGGGACGCCGGCGAAATCGCTGCCTATGTTGAACCGCGGGATTGCGCTCTGCCCAGGCCGGGCATAGCCGCTTTGCGAGGTGAAGAGGAGAGGGAAGTGTCGGTGCAGCTGGCGAAAGTCTTGCCGTGTGTAAAAGCCGAACGGGAAGGCAAAAGCCTCTGGCCGCGGCAAGCCCAGCCGGCGGAAGGTGGCGTATTGGTGCGCGATGTCCCCACTCAGCGTGCGGCGGGCGCTGATGTGGTGCAGCGCATAGTAGTGCAGGTTCTGGTGCTCGCCGTATCCCGAGTGCAGGTTGTACGTGTGCGAGCCGAAGTCCCAGAGGCCCGTCTTTGCCATCTCCCGGACCTCGAACGGCGTGAGGCTGCTCGGATCGCGGCCGATGCGGTGTCCGATCAGGAATGCGACCGCGTGGTCGTGGAAGCGGCGCAGAATCGGGGTTGCAACCGTGTAGTCCGAACGGCTGCCGTCGTCGAAGGTCAGCAGGACGCTGGGCCTGCGCGGGTCGAACCTGCCCCGCATGTAGCGCTGGAACTGGCCCAAGGTGAGCACATCCACCTGTTCGGTGCGCAAGGTCGAGAGGCAGGCCGCGAAGGCGCGTTGCGACAAGGTGTACGGGCCAGGATTGCCGATGGCGTGGAACATCAGCACGGCGACCAGCGGCAGTGCGCGCAGACTCATGACGGCAGCCGGGCGGCAAGGGCCCGCCCAAGACGACGACGGGTTCGCCCAAGGCGCGCAGGATACATGTCCGGTTCCTCCTACTGGATCGTCGTGTTAGAGCCAGTATGCGCCAAGGGCATCAGGATCCTCTGAGGAAAATGCCGTGCACGGGATGAAAGGGCTGCGGCGGGCGAAGACTGGCAAAGCCGTTTTCGGGGAAAAAGCGAGGGGGCAGGCTGCCCTTGGCAGCCGGTCCCCTCGCTGTCGTTCGTTCAGGAAACGGCCAGCACGCGCTCCACGCCGGCCACCTGCTGGCGCAAGGCCACCTCGAGACCTTGCTTCACCGTCATGGCGGAGATCGGGCAGCCTATGCAATGGCCCTTGAGGCGCACGAAGACGTCTCCACCCTGCACATCGACGAGTTCGACGTCGCCGCCGTCCATGTGCAGCAGCGGCCGCATCTCCTCGATCACCCGCTGAACTTCTTCGAGCAACGCGATCACGCTCCCCCACTATGGATTTTACCATGCGGGTGCGCATGTTCGCTTAGGAGGGAGCCTTGTCGGGTGAAGCGGTGCCTCCTTCGTTGGCCCGCCAGTGCCGCATGACCCGGAAGTACATGTAGCCGGCGACGAGGAGGATGAGCGGAGTGAACCACTGTTCGAGCGTCATGAAGCCCACGCCGAGGTAATGGTTGACGTAGACGATGCCGTAGAGCGGGTTCTGCCGCACGGCCTCCTCGATCAGGCCGCGGAACAGCTGATACCAGAGGTTGAACGTCCAGAACTGGTAGCCGTTCGGCAGTTCGCCGTACTTGCGGCGGATGTAGAAGTAGCGCAGCAGCAGGACGAGGCCGATCGCGGAGCCGATGAGCTGCGCGGGCCAACGGAAGCCCATGCCGGTGAACCTGCCCAAAACCTCATGGTTGAAGATATTGCCGATGCGTACCAGGATGTAGCCGATGGACAGTCCTGGCACGGCGAGATCGAGCAGGGCCTGGAACGGGAGGTGGTTGCTGCGGCAGCTGAGGTAGCCGCCAAGCAGCCCGCCAAGCAGTCCGCCGTCCCAGGCGAGGCCGCCTTGCCAGATATAGAAGACTTGAAGTGGGTCGTGGACGATCCAGAGGGGATCGTTCGCGAAGACGAAGACGAGTCTCGCGCCGACTACGCCGCCAACGATTCCCCAGATGGCGACGGATGTGATCGCGTTCTCGGTCCAGCCGCGGCGAAGGCCCTCGCGTACCATATAACTGGCGCCGAGGAGCATCGAAACGGCCATGAAGAACCCGTACCAGCGGATGCCGAAGCCGTTCGCGAACTGAATGATGTACGGGTGAAGCTGTGGCAGATACATGGCTTTTCTGCCCGCGGCCGCCAGGGCGCGGACCCTCCCCCCGCCGTGATTTCTGGCGAATCCAGCTGAGTCGTCCCGGCCCATTATCGTGGCTCGGGCATCAGCCTGTCCAGGCAACACGGACAATCGGCCGTCAGCCCCAGCCGAGCGTCGCGCAGGCTTGGCGAGCGGCCGCCGGCACACACTACAGACGGATACCTGTTGTGAGCCAAGGTGCCGAGTCGGAAACAGACGGGGGCTACCGCAGCATACTTGGCATAGTATCCGCAATGGTCTACTCTAGGATGCGCAAGGTCTAAGGAGGGAACTCCCGTGTCCGAGGAAGCGGAGAAGGTCCTGGTGATCGGGTCAGGCATCGCCGGCCTGACCGCGGCCATTTACACCGCCCGCGCCAACTTGAAGCCGCTCGTGCTCGAAGGCGACGAACCGGGTGGGCAGCTGTCCCTAACATCCGAGGTGGAGAACTACCCCGGATTTGTCGAGGGCATCAATGGCTTCGATCTCGTGCAGAACATGCGACAGCAGGCCGAGCGCTTCGGCGCTCGGTACGAGGGAGGGCGCGTCGAGCGCATAGAGCCCGGATCGCCGCACAGCGTCGTGCTCGACGATGGCCGCACCATCAAGGCCAGTTCCGTCATCATCGCGACCGGCGCGACAGCGCGCTGGCCGGGGTTGCCTCGCGAGCGCGAGTACATCGGCCACGGCGTTTCAACCTGCGCCACGTGCGACGGCGCGTTCTACCGCGGACTCAAGGTGGCGGTGATCGGCGGCGGAGACTCGGCCGTCGAGGAGGGCCTCTTCCTGACGCGCTTCGCTACGGAGGTTCACCTCATCCACAGGCGCGACACCCTGCGCGCCTCAAAGATCATGCAGAAGCGCGCCTTCGACGAGCCAAAGATCAAATTCCACTGGAACACGACCATCGAGGAGATCCTCGGTGAGCCGGAGGAGGGCCTCAAGGGGCTCAAACTGAAGGATGTCGAGACGGGCGCCGAAGAGACGCTCGACGTCGACGGCCTGTTCATCGCCATCGGGCACGTCCCCAACACGCAGTTCGCCAAGGGCGTCCTGGATCTCGACGAGCAAGGGTACCTGAAGGAAGGCGTCGTGACCCACGTGGCCGGCATTTTCGCCGCGGGTGACGTGCGGGATCACGTTTACCGCCAGGCGGTCACTGCAGCCGGCATGGGCTGCCAGGCCGCGCTCGAGGCGGAACGCTGGCTCGGTGCGAGCGGTCTCGGCTAGACTCGCACCCTGGAGCCGTTCGTGAGAGGGGACCTGCCTCGCAAGGGGCAGGTCCCCTTCTCTAGTGCGCTCGGCGTGGGCATCGGTTTGGCGGTGGAAGTCTGTGGGCAGGGCGGCACGGGCCCGCTGGCCCTAGGCACGGGCGTCAGCCACGAGTCGGGATCCAGGGCAGTCCGAGGCAAGATGACGCACCAAGGCACCTGAAGCCCATAGAGACCGCGCCGCTTGGGGGTGAACGGGCTGAACACGGCGAAACGCAAGGCTGCCAAAGGGCGCTGCAGTAGATGGGAAGGAGGACTGACCCGGCAGGGGTCAGCCGAAGGCGTGGCACCCCGCCAAGCGGAGGAAGGCCCGAACGCCGGGGTAGACCGGCCGAACCTCGTCGCCAAGGCTCGAGCCGCGAACTCCGCGAGATCGGCAGGCGGACAGGCGCGTGCAACGCGCAGCCGCCCGGATTGGAGCCTGATCGAACGCGTGGGCTGCCGAAGGATGCAGGGCAAAGGACGGGTGGGCGTATGGCCCATATGGGCCATTGTGCCAAAAGGAACATGTCCAAATGGACCAGTCAGATAGTGGGCCATCGGACTTTACTGGGGTGAAGTTGTACCCTAACAATTGGCCAAGAGGGTGATCCGGAAGATGTTGTCTCTTCGGCGCCATACGCTCGACTCGGCTCCGACCGGATCCGAGCATCCGCAGGACCGGGGAGCGGCGCAGGACGCCGTCTCCCTTGCTGTGTCGATCGCCGACGCAATGGGATCCCTGAACGAGGGTGCCCAGGACATGGCGCGGCGCATCGGCGAGGCGCGCCAGGCGGTCGATGACCTGCGCGACAGCACCGTGCAGCGTCCAGAGATGCTCAGGCGTGTCGAGGACAACCTCGGTATGCTGTCGCAGGCCTTCAGCCAGGTGGCGACCGGCGCGACGGAGCAGGCCAACGCAACGTCGGCCGCTCTTTCCCTGGTGCAGGAGGTGGCGACGGAAGGCGGCGGCGTGGAAGAGCGCTCGCGCGAGGTCGCGCGCTTCATCGCCGATGGCGTGACAGACCTCGATCGGCAGCGGCGCGAGCTCGCCGACGTGTTGTCGGCCGTGCAGGGTGTGGCGCAGTCCATGCAGGAGGTGCGCGACGAGCTTGGGCGACTGCGCGACGCGGCGCAAGGTATCGAGGGCATTTCGGATAACATCCTGGAGATTGCCGGCCAGACAAATCTGCTGTCGCTCAATGCCTCGATCGAGGCCGCGCGCGCGGGCGAGCACGGCCGCGGGTTCGCGGTCGTCGCGGAAGCGGTGCGCAAGCTCGCCGAGCAGTCCAAGGTGCAGGTTGCGGAGACAGGCGATCGCATCAAGCTGATCGATCAGGCGATCCAGCGGGTCAGCCTGGTCGTGGACCGGGTGGCAGGCTCGGTCGGCGAGGCGGCGGCCAAGTCGAGCGGTGCCGAGGGCACGCTGACGCGCATGGTCGGCCTGCTGGAGGGCACCCGGGACCAGGTCGGGGGCATGGGGCAGAGCTTCTCGCGGGTGGCCGCCAAGCTTGGCACGGCCTCGCAGGAACTGGGCAGCGTCGCGGCCGTCTCCCAGGAGAACGCCGCCATCGCGGAAGAGGTCACGGCCAGCGTCGAGGGCGTGCGGACGCAGCTCGAGGAGATGTCGCGCGTCACCGCCGCGGACGGGCTGGCGGCCGAAGCCACGGGCGGCCACGTCGACGCGCTCGCGGGGCATGCCGACCGCCTTGCAGGCATGTCCGCGATCCTGCGCCTGATGGCGCAGGACGTCGCCGGGTCGGTCAAGGGAGACAGCCAGGGATCGATGATCATCGCCCTCGCACATGACGCGAAGGATGCGGTCCGCCGGGCGCAACCGATCTTCGAGCAACTCTCGCTGCGCGACTACGAACTGACGGCGTACCGCGAGCTGCGTTCCCTTGAGGATGTCTCGAGCCTCGAGCGGCTCTTCCGGGTTCCACACGGCGCGCAGTTCCAGCCGCCCAAGCTGGCGTCAGGCTGGGACCAGCGGATCGACGAGGAGCTTGCCCCGATCGTGGACGAGATTTGCCGACGCCACCCGGAGACGGGCACCGTCGCCTTCTTCGATCTCAACGGCCTCTCCATCATGCAGGATCTCGCCTGCAGGCGGGACTGGACGGGCGATCCGCGCAAGGACGCGACAGGCAATCGGATCAAGAGGCTTTACGACGACGCGGCCAGCCTCGCCTCCGCCCGGGTGGGCCTTGACGAGACGGGCATGCGACTGCAGGCGCGGACGCCCTATGCGACGCTCTGGCAATACGCGCCGCAGCAAGACGACGGTCGCTTCAGGACAAGCGTCTATCGGCGCGACACGGGCGAGGTGCTGCTCGAGGTGGCGGTGCCGGTCTGGGCGCACGGGCGCCCGGTGGCGGCGCTGCGCTGGGTGGTGCGGATCGACCCGTCCGGCCGCCTGCAGGTAGCCTAGGTGGTGTGGGGCACGCCGCGTCTCGCGCGGGGCCAAGCGGACCGGTACGTAGGAGTGCGAACCGCCGCAACCGAACTGAGCCGTGCAAGCGAGGAGGTGTCCGATGCCAGCTCCCCAGAGATTCCTGCAGGAACTCCTCGGCAAGCCGATCAGGTTGCACTTCGCGCGGGTCGAGTCCGCTTCGGCAGAGGGTTTCCTGGATGGCTACGACAGCCTGGGCGTCGTGGTCCGGCGGGCGGATCGCCTGACGTTCTACCCTTGGCATGTGCTGCGCTCGATCGAGGCCGCCGAGGCGGATTAGCAGGCCGAGGGCCGGACGCCGCAGCGTCCATGGCGACCGCCCCCTGTCGCGCAGCGGCGCCAACGCCGATGCGGTCAGAAGAAGCTGCCGAGGCCGGAGAGTCGCTGCAGCATGCCTGTCAGCATGACGACGCCGAGCAGGACCAGCAGGGCGCCGCCGATCTGTTCAAGGAGCCGCGTGTGGCGCCGCAGAGCCGCGAGGCGGTCGACAAGGCGGTCGGCGAGGAGTCCGAGCAGCAGGAACGGCACGCCGAGACCGAGCGCGTAGGCCACGAGCAGGATACCACCCCGCTGCCAGCTGGCCGTCTGCGCCGCCAGGACGAGGATGCTGCCGAGCCAGGGCGTGACGCAGGCCGTCCAGCCGAAGCCGAAGGCGGCCCCGACCAGTACGGCGCTGCCGAAGCCCATCTGCTTCGGCGTGTAGTGCATGCGCATGTCGCGCATGAGCACGCTCGGCTGAAGACCGAGCATGAACAGGCCGAACAGGATGACAAGGACGCCGCCCACATTGCGCAGCAGCTCGCGTTCGTGGGCCAGGACCTGGCCGAGCACCGTCGCGCTGAGGCCGAGCAGGATGAAGACGACGCCGAAGCCGGTGACGAAGCCGCTTGCGTTGACGATGCGAACGAACCTCTTGCCTTCGCCGCCTGCCGCCAGGAGGGCGAGATAGCTCGGCAGCAGAGGTAGTACGCAGGGGGAGGCGAAGGACAGGATTCCGCCCAGGAAGGCGAGTGGCAGGGAGATCGTGCTCAGTCACCCCGTGGCGCGTCGACTGTGGATCATTCTCGCAGGGTAGGGGTCGGGGGTCAAACGGCGGGACTGGCGGGTGGGTGTATACGGTATACATGGGAAATTTGTGACGTAACTGCGCTGTGGGTAGACGGGCATACCCTTGGCCAGTCCGAGTGGCCCATGGCGCCAGATCGCACCGCAAGGGCCTTTTGCGCCTCGCGACGGCATCTGACGAGCGTCGACACAGCTGCCTTCGGGCGTAACCAACCTGTGGGTGGCGGCCCTATCAGCAAAGATTGCGGCCATGGTAGCATGACCCATGCCGCGACGGACCGTGTGGGGCTTGTCACGTGCATTGCGACGAAGGACGATCGGTCGGGATCGGCTGTCGCGCACTGCAGGAACGCCCCGAAGGCAGTCGAGAGCCGCCGCAGATCTTCACGGCAAATTTCGTGGCGTCCTGTCATGTCGGAGGAGAGCTAACCCATGCGCAACCTGAACGTCCTGATGAAACTTATGGTGGCCTCCTCGATTGTAGGTGTGATCTTCCTCGCCGCCCTCATCTATTCGATCGTCTCGACCGCCGCCGTCTCCGGCAACTACGCACGCATCCTGCAGAGTATCGTACCGACGCAGATCGCCGCGCAGAAGCTCGACAGCGACATGTGGGGGGCGCTCGCCGAAGTGCGGGGGGAAACCCTCACCGGCCATGCGGGCAGCTACACCTACTTCACCAGCGACGCCAAGAAGCAGATCGCGAACCTCAAGCGTCTGAGCGTCACCCCGCAGCAGCAGGCGGCGTACCAGACGCTGGCCGCGGACGTGACGCAGGAGCTTTACACCCTGGATCAGGCCCAGACGTACGCCTCGACCGGCCTGAAGTCGGAGACGCTGACTCTGCTTTCGTCCTCGACCCCGGCGCGCAACCAGACGCGCACCGACGTCCTGGCCTTCGAGCAGCAGGAGTCCCGCCTCGATCAGTTGACGACCGCCAATGAGCAGGCCGCCGGCAGGACGGCGCTCATTCTCGAGATCGTCCTCGCGGCCGCCGCCATGCTTGTCGGCTTTGTCCTTATTCGCCGCATGGCCGCCACGATCGCCCGGCCGATCACCCAGATCGCCGACGGGGCGAAGCGCATTGCAGACGGTGACCTGACGTTCGAGCGCCTTGACGAGAACTCGGGCGACGAGCTCGGCGAGGTCGCCAAGGCGTTCAACCGCATGGTCCAGGACATCAAGGGCATGATCGGCCGAATCCATGGCGCCGCCCAGGAGGTGTCCACCGCCGGCGAGCAGATGGCTTCAACCGCCTCGCAGGTGTCGGACGCCACCAGACAGATCGCGGCGGCGATGCAGGAACTCGCCAAGGGTGCGAGCCAGCAGTCCAGCGGGGCCGAGGAGACCGCCGGCTACATGGAGCAACTGAAGGTCGCCGCCCAGCAGGTGATGGCAGGGGCCAAGAGCCAGGCCGAGGACATCGCCCGCAGCACAGAGGTGGTGCGTCAGACCGCGAAGGCCATCGAGCAGGTGGCTCACAGCGCCCAGGAGGTCTCGCGGGCCGCGGCACAGGCCTTGCAGGCGGCGGAGTCCGGCGGCGAATCGGTGCGCCAGACGGTCGTCGGCATCAATCAGATCGACACGGCATCCCGCCAGGTGGTCGAGTCCGTCGAGGCCCTAGGGGCATCGTCACAGCAGATCGGCGCGATCGTCGAAGTCATCTCCTCGATCGCGGACCAGACCAACCTCCTCGCGCTGAACGCCGCCATCGAGGCGGCGCGGGCCGGCGAGCACGGCCGCGGCTTCGCCGTTGTCGCGGACGAGGTACGCAAGCTTGCGGAGAGTTCCGGCGAGGCGAGCGGTCAGATCTCGAAGATCATCGAGACGATCCAGGACCACGTCCGAACAGCGGTGGCGGCGATCGGCGTCGCGGCCCAGCGCGTGCGCGCGGGCACCGAGATGGCGGGGCAAGCGGGCCAGGCGCTCGAGGCGATTCTCGAGGCGATGCGCGAGACGAACGGTTACGCGCAGGACATCTCTGCCGCTGCCGAACAGGTCACCGCGAGCACCGAGGGCGCCGTCCAGGCGATGGACGCGATCGCCGCCGTCGCCGAGGAGAGCCTGGCGGCGACAGAGCAGATGACCGAGCAGGCGCTCGCTGTCCAGGAGCGGGTGCAGTCGGTCGCCACCGTCTCCGCCCAGACGGCCGCTTCGGTGGAGGAGGTCTCCTCGAGCAGCGAGGAGATGGGCGCGTCCGCCGAGGAGATCACCAAGACCGCCATGAGGCTTGCCGACACGGCTGCCGCGCAACGGGCGGTCGTCGCGCGCTTCCGGATTTGACCGATCTGGCCGATAGGTACTTGGAGGGGGGGATGTCCATGGCCGAAGACACGCAGATTCAGCTCGTCCTGTTCGAGTTGCGGGGCGAACTGTATGCGGTCGAGGCGATGAAGGTGCAGGAGATCGTCCTGCGCGGGCGGGAGACAGCGATTCCCAGGGCGCCAGGCTATGTCGTAGGCATCATGAATCTGCGCGGACGCGTCATTCCGGTTGTCGACCTTCTCCGGCGATTCTCCCTGGGCGACGCCGGCAAGACGGCGTCGCAGGTGGTGGTGGTCGACCTGAGGGGCAGCCAGGTCGGGTTCATCGTCGATCTCGTCACCGAGGTCCTCAATGTACCTCTCGGCAAGATGGAGCCCCCGCC
>JAJZQO010000103.1 GCA_021847575.1 Bacillota bacterium
GGGAAGAGCCGTGTCAGCGGCTGGAGGGCACTGTGGTCCGCCATCGGCGTCGAGTCGATCGGACAGCGGCGCTACCGCGCCGACTGCGCCACGGCGCAGGAGGAGAAGCCTTGGTACCGGCGCCGCTGGCTGATCCATTCCTTGACGATGTGGGGCTTCCTCGGACTCCTGCTCGCGACCGTCGCCGACTACGGCCTCAGCCTGATCGGCGTCAAGATGCCGGGCACACCGGTGGCGATCTGGTACCCGACGCGCCTTTTGGGCACGCTCGCGGGTTTCGCGATGGTCTATGGCGTGACGATGTTCTTCATCGACCGCGTCCGCAAGGACAATCAATCGGCGAAGAACTCCGAGACGGCCGACTGGATGCTGCTCGTGCTGCTCTGGCTGGTCGGCGTCAGCGGACTGCTGATCGAGCTCTCGCTCTATCTGCCGCAGCCGCCCACGTGGGGCTACTGGCTCTTCCTCTTCCACGTGGCGGTGGCCATGGAACTCATCCTCCTGGCGCCGTTCATGAAGTTCGCCCACGCCATCTACCGGCCAGTCGCCCTCTACTACCTGGCGCGCGCCGGCGGCGAGCCAAGCGAGGAGTGAGCGGCGGGTCGCGGGAGCATCCATCCGGGTGCTCCCGCGACCGCGTTTGCTGGACGCCCGCCCTCCCTCGCGGGCACCCGGCCTGGGTACCGGAAATGTCGGCCAAGCAGTCGACCTAGCCCGCGGCGGCCTCGAGCAGCTGCGCGTCGCAAGCACCGTGCTCGGCGGCGATCGCCCTCGCCAGCCACATGGCTGTCTACCCGCTGCGCGGTGGCGCGCGCACAACGCAAGGATATGGCGGCTTGAGAGAAGACGGTCTACGGCCATCCTCAACTCCGGTCCGAGCTGGGGGAGGGCATCCGGCGCTACGCCATGCCCGAGCAGCTTGCGATGCTGCGCGGGTAGCCTGCACATCCGCCGCTGCGCCACCGCGGGCAGCATCTGGGTGCGACGGAGCCTTCGGACACGCCAGCCTTGCGTACGACATGGGTGTAGGCGGGCAGGTGATCAAGTCGCCTCTCTCGCGTCGAGGCGCTTAGGTATGCTCCGTCAGCTGGCGTACGTGTGCCTGCCCCAGACCCCCCGGACCCGTGATAGGCCGAGAGTTAGAGGGTAAACATAACAGCCGAGAGAGTGAATAGAGGATTTGGGATAATCGCATAAAACTGTAGATCGAGGACAGTTTCGTCCGAGCGGTCAAAGTTGCGACGTGCAAGAGGGCGGGCGGTACGCCTGGTTTGCTGTCGAGCCATCTGCGATTCAGGGCGGAGCGTCACCCGAGTCCTGCCCAGCGCAGGAGTCACAAGAAGGAGGAGACTGAACTTGCTCCGAACTGTCGCCGCCAAACTGGCCGCCATTGCCCTCGCGTCAGCTGCCTTGGTTGCACTCTTCGCACTTACGGCCGTGCTCTTGACCGGCTACGTCAGCAGCCAGGCAGACCGCATCGCCGAGTACAACAAGGCGCTCTCGGTGATCGCCGACATGCGGGCGAACTTCTATGAGCTGCGTGGCGCGGCCAAGCTCTACGCGCTGGGGATCGACCGTTCCGACAACCTTGCCGTGTACCGCTCCGATGTCGCCACGTTCGCGCAGGATGCCAAGAACGCTGCCTCGCTAGGACTGCCGATGGTTCGCCGGGACGTGCAGGTCGCCGCGTCGCACGAGGGGCGATTCGTCCAGATCGCAAACCAGGGCATGCGGAACCTCCAGGCTGGCAGGCGGGCTGCGGGGCGCCGGCTGATCCTGGTGAGCGCGTCCCGGGCGGCCGCAACCGCCGACAGCGACATCGACGTCGCCACCGCTGACGCCGGCGGCGCAGGCTTCGTGGCGGACACGGCACGAGCCTTGACGGCAACGTCCGGAGTCGTGCGCATCGCCGTCACCCTGGCTGGGATAGTCATCATCATCTTCATGCTCGTGGCGGGTATCCTGCTGGGGCGCTATATCGCCTCGCGCATCAGGATCGTCTCAGACTTCATGTCGCTTGTGGCTGCGGGCGACATCTCCCGTGAGCCGCCGCGGCTCACGGGGCGGGATGAGACGACGGAACTGGCCGACGCCGCGAGACGTATGCTTGTGGGCCTGCGCGACCTGATCGGCGAGGCCGCAGTGGCCTCGTCCCAGATGGGGAGCGCCGCTGCACAGCTTGATGCCTCCGCGAGGCGCTCAGGCGACGCAGTCGGCCAGGTCGGAGCGTCGATCGGGACCGTGGCCGAGGTATCGGGGAAGCAGGCTGCAGGGGTGCTGGAGGCTATGCAGGCCCAGCGGCAGCTGCACGCCGCGATCGAGCAGGTGGCGCGGGGCGCACAGGAGCAGGCGGTGCAGGCCAGTGGCATCGCGAACGCCGCGCAGGGCAGCGTCCAGAAGGTGGACGAAATGGAGAACGCGCTTGCGGACCTTGAGACGGCGGCCACGAGCGCCGTCCGCAGCGTGCAGGGCGGAAGAAGGACCGTCGACGAATCGCTCGAGGCAGAGCGCGCGATATCTGAGGAGATCCTGCTCGCGCGGGATCGCATGGCGGAACTGGACGCTCAGGCCAGGCGGATCGAGGAGGTCACGCGGCTGGTAGGGGAGATCGCCGAGCAGACGAACCTGCTCGCCTTGAACGCGGCCATAGAGGCGGCGCGGGCTGGAGAACACGGCAAGGGTTTCGCGGTGGTGGCCGAGGAGGTGCGCACGCTCTCCGATCGCACAAAGCTGGCGGTGGGTGAGATTGCGAATCTGGTTGGCACAGTCGAGCAATCGGCCGCGGCGGCGAGAGATGCCGTCGAGGGCGGAGCGCAGGGCGTCAAGGTGCTGCAGACCAAGGGGGGCGAAGTGGGCGTAGCGTTCGAGGAGATCGCCGGTGCCCTCGCACGTGCTGCCGAGGTGCTGAGGTTGACGCTTGCCGCGGCGCACGAAGTCGAGGTGCTGAGCGGTGAGATTGCGCAGTCGATGGCCGGCATCTCGGCCATCGCCGAGGAGAACAGCGCAACGGCCGAAGAGATGACCGCCGCGGCGGATGGCGTGGACGTCATCATGGGTCAGCTGGCGACAGGTTCTGACGAGACCGCAGCGACGGCCGCCCAGGTTGCCTCGTCGCAGGGGCTGCTGGGATCGGCGCTTGAGGAGGTGCAGGTTGCGGTCGCTGCCTTGAACGGCAGCAGCCAGAGGCTCCTCGCGAGCATCGGAACGTTCCGTCTGTCCGAGTAGGGGCGGGTGCCATGGGCCCGTGCGGCTGCGGAGCGCGCAAACCGTCGAGGGCGACGTGGTAAGGACCACCCTCAAGCGATCGGTCTCCCGATCTGCTTGCCCGAAAGGCGACGTAGGAGGTGCCATGCGGTGCTGCCCAAGGCGCACGAGCTCCCGCACACCCTGGAAGTGGCCGCCCGCGCAGGGCTCGCTAGCCGAAGTGGTCTTGCCAGTGTATGCCTGGGGCAGCATATTATAGGTGGGGGCAATTGGCCGTCGGGATGTGGCGTAAGGGTCCCGCCCAGGTGATCCGCGCGTTTGCGCACGCCAAATCGGGTGCCGCAGGGGGGGCGGGCTGGTGAAAGGCTCCCAACTGCGCCTTATCGCCGGCAGGACGGTCTCGCAGCTCGGCGACGGCATCTACGAGATCGCGATGCTCTGGGTGGTCACGCACCTGCTCAAGGCACCGTGGTCGGTGGCGGTCGTCATCATCGTCGGCAATCTCGTCTCCGCACTCGTGGTGCCTTTGGGCGGGCACGTGGCGGACCGCATGATAAGGCGGCGCAGGGACATCGCCGTGGCGTCGGACTTCGGAGCATTCCTGCTCTTCGCCCTGGCCGCCCTCGCCTGGCCGCACCTAGGCAGGCAAGCGGGCTACGTCGGCCTACTCCTCCTCACCGGACTGACATCGATCTCGGTCAGCTTCCTGTTCCCGTCCCTGGGGGCGCTCTTCGCGTCGCTCCTGACCGAAGAGAGCCGCCCGCAGGCCAACAGTCTCTACCAGACCAGCACGTCCGCGGCGAATCTTGGCGGGCTCCTGCTCGGTGGCGTGCTGGTCGCGGCCATGTCGTTCCAGGCCATTCTCTGGCTCGACGCGGCGAGCTTCGGGCTTGCCTGCCTGCTCACCCTGTCGGTCCGGCAGCCGATGGCCGCCGCTGGGCAGGCCAGCGGGGCGGGAGCCGTCGGCGCCTGGCGCGAGATGCTTTTCAGCCGCCCCGTCAGGCTGCTCATTGGCGCGAACGTCACCGTGAACGGCTCTCTTATCGTACTCATGAGCCTGCTGCCGTTCTTCGTCGTCCACGTCCTGCACAGTGGGCCTGTCGTGCTCGGCGCGACGCAGGCCGTCTTCGCCGCCGGCATGATCGTCGGCGGTGCATTGAGCCGCTGGCTGCACCTGCCGCCCGCGCGGCAGTTCGCCCTGGGTTTCGCCGCCATGGCTCTCGGCGCTCTCGTGATCGGCCTTTGGCCGCGCATCTGGGCCACGGACGTCTCGCTGTTCGTGGCTGCGGTGGCGGCGAGCATTGTCTCGGTCAGTCTCATGACCCTGAGCCAGGAGGTTGTCGCCGAGGAGCACTACGGCAAGTTCCTCGCGTCCGCGAGCGTCCTGACCACGGTGGCCCAGCCCACCATGGCGGCATTGGCCGGAGGGGCGGCGGCACTCCTTGGCGCGCGGGTCGTCTTTGTGGTCAGCGCGATCCTCACGGCCATCAGCGGCGGCGCGGTCGTCAGGGGCATCGGCGGCCGCGCGGCGAAGCGGCCCGCAGCCTCGGCCTAGAACCGAGGCCGTTCCCAGGGGGCTGAGATGCACCCGGGCATCGAGGTCGCGGAAGGAGAATCGGTCCTCAAGAAACACTTACTCGGCGCCTTCACCGGGACCCCTCTCGAGGCGTACCTGCGCCGCGCCGGCGCCGACACGCTTGTCGTCACTGGCTTCCAGAAGCAGCACTGCTGCGACACGACGACGCGCCAGGCGCGGGAGCGGGGATTCGCGGTGCTGTTCACTTCCGACGCCACGGCGACAAGGGACCTTCTGCTGCGCGGCGAGATCGTCTCGGCGGCGGACGTGCAGCGGGCCACACTGGCCGCGATGACCGGCTTCGCCGACATAGTGACGTCGCGCGAGGCGGCGCAGGCGCTGCGCGGCTGACCTTGGCGGGCCAGATTGTCATCGGGCGGCGCCCAGGGCAGGGCAGGATGCAATCATGGGGCCTGTCGCAGGTACGTTTGGACGGGTCCGTTGGACCCCTCTTTCCTCCATCTTGCCAGGACGCTAGGGATCGATGGCCGCCATCGCCAACAAGATAATCATTACGAATGGTGGATGGGAGCGGAGTCGCATGGACTTCGCCTTTCACGGCAGCGCCTGGGATCTGTGCATGGTGCGCTTCGACGACGGGCTCGCGCGCGCCCTTGAAGCTGCTGGCCACAGGCGTGTGCTGATGCAGGGCAGAGGTCCCCATCTCGTCCTGGCGCACATCGACCCGCAGGACCCCAAGGCCTACCGCCGGCCGGACAGCGGCGTGTTCGTCGTCTCGCTGCTGCGGCTGCCGCGTCCGCCGGACAACCTCGACAGCCATGCCCACGGCTGGATCGTGCGCACACTCGCGAACCTGATGATCGTGGTGGCGGGCCCCGACGACCAGCCGGCAATTTACGTCCGCACACCGGACCGCACGCTCGAAAGCATCGGCGCCCCGGCCTGGAGCCCGGCGCTCTATGCGCAGCTGATGCAGCATCTGAGCATGCTCGACGTCCACCTCGTGGTCGACAACATCTTCGACCGCGACCTCGAGCCGGAACTGCGCCAGGGCGGCGACGCGCTGCCGGCGATGCGCCGTGCGGCTGCAAGGCTCGCCGAACTGGGGGCCTTGACCTCCGGCCCGCCGGTCGGCGACATGCTCGCGCCACAGGAACTGCGTCACCTGCAGCGGCTCTACCAGGGCAGCCGCATGTCCAGCGGCAATTTGAGCCAGCGCCACGACGCGCGGCGCTTCTGGATGTCCACGAGTGGGGTTGACTGGGCCCAGCTCGGGACGGTCGGTCGCGACGTCGAGCTCGTCAAGGGCTACGACCCAGGCAGCCGCGCCCTGCTCATCTCCGTGCCCCCCGGTGTGCGGCCCCGCCGCGTCTCGTCCGATGCCCTGACGCACCACCTGGTCTACCGCAGCCAGCCTGGCGTCGGCGCGATCGCGCACCTGCACGCCTGGTTCGACGACGTGCAGGCGGTAGGACCGGACTACGCGCGGGGCAGCCTCGAGCGTGCGCATGTCGTCGCCTCGCTGGTGCAGGAGGCGGCGGACCCGTTCCACGCCATCGTTGGTATCGAGCGGCACGGCGTAATCGTGACGGGCGAGACCCTGGACGAGATCGTGCAGCGCGTGTCGGACCGCGGCGTGCTCCCGGTACC